>JAVEDA010000164.1 GCA_030841195.1 Actinomycetota bacterium
GTCGGACCCGATGGCCGCGCCGAGGGCGGCCAGGTCGGGCAGCTCGCGCGGGTCGATCAGCACGGTGCCGATGTCGGCCCGGCGCAGTTGCACCAGGTAGGCAGCCTGGCCGTAGCGGTAGCCCGACGCCCGCTCGGCGTCGATCGCCACCGGCCCGGAGCCCGCGGCGAGCCCCTCCACCACTGGAGCCAGGTCGGCTGCGGCCACGAGCGGGGCCGGGACCCCGTCGCGCGGCTCGGTGAGCGGGACAGGGGCCGGGCCGGCGGGCTGGTCAGCGGGCGGCTCGGCGGGCTGGTCAGCGGCAGGCTCGGCAGCGTCGGCCGGCGGCTCGCGGAAGGTGGGCTCCACCCCGGCGGCGTCGGGCGTGGGCGGCGGAGTCACGCGGTTACGGTACGTCGTGGCGGCCCCGGACCGGCGTACCGGATGCCCTGGCCGCGCGTCGGGACGTGCTAGACGACGACCCCGGCGCGCATCGCGACCACGACCATCTCGGCGCGGTCACCGGTGCCGAGCTTGCGGGCGATCCGGGCCAGGTGGCTCTTGACGGTCAGCGCGGACAGGCCGAGCGCCTCGCCGATCTCCTTGTTCGAGCGGCCGTCGGCGACCAGCTGGAGCACCTCGACCTCACGGCCGGACAGCGCCTCCGCACCGGTCAGGCGGGCGGCCCGAGGGCGGGCCGCGAGCGTGTGGGGGAGCGAGCTGGCGCGGGCCGCCGGGCCGCCGGAGGAGGCGGTGACCAGGAAGGCACGGACGCCGCCGGCCAGGGCTGCCCGCACGGTGTAGGGGTCCTCGGTGGAGGACAGCACCAGGCCGCGGACCCAGCCGAGCCCGCGCAGCTCGCGCACCAGCGCGATGCCGGAGCCGTCCGGCAGCGAGCTGTCGACGACGGCGAGGTCACGGGAGGTGGTGCCCAGCGCGCGGGTGCGCGCCTCGGCGAGCGAGGACGCCTCGACGACCTCGGCCGCTCCGAGCGAGCGCAGGGTCCGGGCCAGCGTCTCGCGCACGAACGGGCTCGCCACGACCACCATGGCGGTGAAGCGTGGGGCCCGGACGGACTGCGGCCCCGGGGCCGTGTTGCCGTGCCGTTCGACCAGTGCGGTCACTGGGTCTCCCGATCAGGTGCGGTGGTACAGCGCTGTCCTGAGCGTCATCGGCCTGCCGGGACCGGATCTGTAGCGCGCTCAGCGCCGGGCTGACCGCCGCCTGGTCGGCAGCGTGACCACTCCGGGAGCCACGGGAGGCAGCCCGGCTGTCGTGCAGAGCAGCTCGCACCAGGCGAGCAGGTGGGCGTCGAAGGCGTCGTCCAGCGGGGTCCAGGACGCCCGGATCTCGATCTGGGCCGAGGCAGCCTCGCCGGCGATGGCGCCGAAGCTCTCCGACGCCACCCGGGTGACGGTGCCGCTGGCCGCGGTGAACCCCGCCTGGTGGCTGTCCAGGGACTCGGTCAGCCAGGCCCAGCCGACGCCGGGGAGCAGCGGGTCGGCTGCCATCTCGTGCTCGAGCTCGGCCCGGACATAGGTCACCAGCCGGAACGTCCCCTGCCAGGCCTCGTGACCCGCAGGATCGTGCAGCAGCACCAGCCGGCCGGTGCCGATCTCGAGGTCGGGGTCGACCGGGGAGACCACGTCGGCGGTCAGCGCTACGGAGAACGGGGCCAGCCGCTGCGGCGCCGGGGTCTCCTCGAGCACCACCTCGGAGCGGGGCCGGGCGGCACGGATCGCGGCGAGTGCCCGGGAGAACTCCTCGGGCACGTCGTCGGCCTCACGCCGGGCGACCATGGCCGAAGCGTACGTCGGTCGGGCCCGCCCACCGGGGAGGTGCGACTCCGCACCGTGGCCGGGCGCGTCGGGTGCGTACCCTCACGCGAATGGCCGCCGTCCTCGCCCTGCTCTCGAGCCTCCTCTGGGGCAGCGCGGACTTCCTCGGCGGCACGATGTCGCGCCGCCACAAGGCCGCGGTGGTCGTCGGGGCATCCCAGGCCGCCGGACTGCTGGCGATCGCCGTGGTGGCGGTGGCGGCCGGCGCGCTGGACGACGACACCGGCTACCTGCCCTGGGCGGTGCTGTCCGGCATCGCCGGGGTGGTGGGCCTGGTCTGCTTCTACGCGGCGCTGGCCGCCGGCACGATGGGCGTGGTCGCGCCGATCGCCGCGCTGGGGGTCGTCGTCCCGGTGTTCGCCGGGCTGGCCAAGGGGGAGCGCCCGGCGGTCCTCCAGCTGGTGGGCATCGTCGTGGCAGTTGCCGGGGTCGTGCTGGCCAGCGGACCGGAGCTGTCCGGCCGGGCCGGCGCCCGGCCGGTGCTGCTGGCCGCGGTGGCAGCAGTGGGCTTCGGTGTGGCGCTGCTGGCGATCGCGGAGGGCAGCCGGCACAGCACCCTGATGACGCTGGTGACGATGCGGGCCACGTCGGTGACCCTGCTGGCGATCGCCCTGGTGGTGGCGCTTGGCCGCGGGACGCCCTGGTCCGAGTTCGCCCTCGGCCCGCGCGATGTCGGGCTGGTGGCGCTGGTCGGCCTCGGCGACGTCACCGCCAACCTCTGCTTCGGGCTGGCCAGTCGACGCGACGACATCAGCGTCGTCTCGGTGCTCGGCTCGCTCTACCCCG
>JAVEDA010000170.1 GCA_030841195.1 Actinomycetota bacterium
GCTGCACGACGATGTCGCCCTGGTTGGTCTTGATGGTCGCGGTGAACGGCTTGCGATAGCTCGCTGCCTTCTTCACGTCGTACGTCGGGAGGCCGACGTCCTTGGCCGCCTCCCCGCTCTTCGTGTACGTGCAGCCGGCACCCGGGGTGGCCGAGGGTGACGGCGTCGGCGTCGATGACGGCGTGGGGGTGCTCGACGTGCTTGGCGACTTGTCCGCGGTGGTCACCGGGTCGTCGCCGAGAGTCCGCTGGAGCAGCACGACACCACCCACGATGACGAGCAGGGCGATCACCACGGCGAGCACCTGGTTGCGGCGACGTCGCTTCGCGGCCTGCGCGGCCCGGCGTGCCTGCTGGCGCTCGTAGTGCTCCCGCGCCAGCTGTCGCTCGCGCCTCGCGCTGCCCGCCACCCGTGCCTCCTGCTCGTCCTGCTCGTCCCTACGCGCGGCCCACGGCCGTCGCACGGTCGGCAAGTCTAGGGTTTAGCGGTTCGCGGGGCCCGCGAGACCGCCGGTAGGCTCGGATCTCCCGATCTCGACTCGAAAGGCCCCCGTGCTGATCACCGGCTTCCCCGCCGCCGCCTTCGGCACGAACTGCTACGTCCTCGCGACCGCCGCCGGTCAGGAGTGCCTGGTGGTGGACCCCGGCGTCGAGGTCGTCGACCAGCTCGACGACGTGCTTCGGGAGCACCGGCTGCAGCCGGTGGCGGTGCTGCTGACGCACGGCCACATCGACCACACCTACTCGGTCACGCCGGTCTGTGAGGCGCGCGACGTCCCGGCGTACATCCACCCGGACGACGGCCCGATGCTGGCCGACCCGCTCGGCTGGCTGTCGCCGGAGACCAAGGCGATGTTCCAGGGCCGCCTGTCCTGGAGCGAGCCCTCGAGCGTGTTGCCGCTGGCGGACGGCGAGGTGATCGAGCTCGCGGGTCTCGAGCTGACGGTGGACCACGCCCCGGGGCACACCCGCGGGTCGGTGGCCTTCCGGCTGCCCTACGACGACGCCATCCCGGAGGTAATGCTGTCGGGGGACCTGCTGTTCGCCGGCAGCATCGGGCGCACCGACCTGCCGGGTGGCGACCACGCCACGATGGAGCGCAGCCTCGCCTCCAAGGTGCTGACACTGCGCGACGAGGTCGTCGTACTGCCCGGTCACGGCCCGCAGACCACGATCGGCCGGGAGCGCGCAACCAACCCGTACCTGCAGGGCCTGCCCGCCGTGCCGCCGGCCCGGGGGCTCTAGCGCCGTGGCCGCACGCATCGCGCCCTTGTCGGGCTTCCCTGAATGGCTGCCCGGGCAGCGCATCGTGGAGCAGCACGTGCTCGACACGCTGCGCGAGGTGTTCGAGCTGCACGGCTTCGCCTCGATCGAGACCCGGTCGGTCGAGCCGCTGGAGCAGATGCTGCGCAAGGGCGAGATCGACAAGGAGGTCTACGTCCTGCGCCGGCTCCAGGCCGGCGACGAGGCCGAGGTCGAGCGCGCTCGCCAGCTCGGCCTGCACTTCGACCTGACCGTTCCGCTCGCCCGGTACGTGCTGGAGAACGCCGGGCATCTCGACTTCCCGTTCCGGCGCTACCAGATCCAGAAGGCGTGGCGCGGCGAGCGTCCGCAGGAGGGCCGGTTCCGGGAGTTCACCCAGGCCGACATCGACGTCATCGGTCGCGACACACTGCCCTTCCACCATGAGGTGGAGGTCGCCAGGGTGATGGCCGAGGCGCTGACCAGGCTGCCGCTGCCGCCGGTGCGGATGCAGGTCAACAGCCGCAAGCTGATCGAGGGCTACTACCGCGGCGTCGGCGTCGAGACCGACGAGGCCGTGGCGGGCGTGATGCGGGTCGTCGACAAGCTGGACAAGGTCGACCGGGCCACCGTGCTCGGGATGCTGGCGGACGAGGTCGGCCTGAGTGCTCAGCAGGCCGAGGCCTGCGTGGCGCTGACGGCGATCAGCACCTCGGCCGCGGACCTGACAGCTGCCGTGAAGGGCCTCGGCGTCAGCCACCCGCTGCTGGACGAAGGGCTGGATGAGCTGCTGCGGGTGCTCGAGGGCACCGCGTCGCTGCAGTCCGACCGGCTCCAGGTGGTGGCCGACCTCAGCGTGGCCCGCGGCCTCGACTACTACACCGGCACGGTGTACGAGACCCGGATGGTCGGCTTCGAGCACCTGGGCTCGATCTGCTCCGGCGGACGCTACGACGCGCTGGCCACCGACGGCCGGACCACCTACCCCGGTGTCGGCATCTCGTTCGGCGTCACCCGCACGCTGGCGCCGTTGCTGTCCCGCGGGCTGGTCGCCGGGTCGCGCAGCACGCCGACCTGCGTGCTGGTCGCGTTGCCCAGCGAGGACGACCGGTCCGGTGCCGGCGAGATCGCAGCGTCTCTGCGCGGACGCGGCGTTCCCGTCGAGGTGTCGCCGACCGCGCAGAAGTACGGCAAGCAGATCCGCTACGCCGAGCGCCGGGGCATCCCTTACGTGTGGTTCCCGCAGGACGACGGATCCCACCAGGTCCGGGACATCCGCACCGGCGAGCAGGTCGACGCCGATCCGTCGGCGTGGGTCCCGCCGGCGGAGGACCTGCGCCCGACCGTGACCGGCACCGTGAAGGAGCTCCGTTGATCCGCACCCACCAGGCCGGCACCCTGCGCGCAGCGCATGCCGGCGAGACCGTCACGCTCACCGGCTGGGTCGCGCG
>JAVEDA010000176.1 GCA_030841195.1 Actinomycetota bacterium
CCACCGAGACCTACCGGCGCGAGATCCTGTCCAAGATCCCCGACGGCGAGTACGTGTGGGAGGACTACGCCGAGCACGACGGTGTCGACGAGCCGAAGCTGCACGCGCAGCGCATCACGATGACCAAGACGCCGGACAAGCTGGTGCTCGACTTCACCGGCACCTCGCCGCAGGCCCGCGGGCCGATCAACCACTGCGGCGACTACGCGGACGGCAACTTCCTCAAGAAGTGGCTCGCGCCGATCCTGCGCAACCTGGCCGACACCCCGGAGCGGATGGCCGAGCTGGACGTGAACGAGGGCATCGTGCCGCTGATCGAGATGCGGTTCCCGCCGCCGGGCACGCTGCTGACCCCGATCTTCCCGGCGCCCACGAACGCCCGCACCTTCGTCATCCTGCGGCTGCTCGGCGTCCTGGCCGGCGTGCTGGCGAAGGCGGTCGACGGCCGGATGCCCGCCGACCAGGAGACGATCCGCTACACCGGCGTCTACGGCACCGACCGGGACGGCGAGCCCTACCTGATGCGCGAGGTGCTCGGTGGCGGCTCCGGCGGGCGCTACTACGCCGACGGCGAGGACACCATCCATGTCGTCCCCGACTCCCGCAACCTGCCGACCGAGTTCACCGAGTCCCGGTTCCCGTTCCTCGTCGAGCGGCTGGGGCTGGCGGTCGACTCCGGCGGCGCGGGCCGCTACCGGGGCGGGCTGGGCTACGAGAAGCACGTCCGGATGCTGCGCGACGCGCACTTCATGTCGATCGCGGACCGCTCGATCCTCGCCTGCTGGGGGGTCAAGGGCGGTCGGGCCGGCGCGTCCTTCCAGGTGACCGTCGACCCGGGTGGGCCACGGGAGCGGGAGGTCGACGCCCTGGCCGACGCGGAACCGGTGCAGGCCGGTGAGGTGATCCGGATCCGTACGACGGGTGGCGGCGGCTGGGGCGACCCGCTGGACCGTCCGGTGGCCGAGGTCGTCCAGGACGTCGAGTGGGGGAAGGTGAGCGTCGAGGGAGCCGGCCGTGACTACGGGGTGGTGCTCACCTTCGACGGCACGCTGGCGACCGTCGACACGCAGGCCACCGACGAGCTCCGGGCGGCGGTGCGCGACCGGCGTACCGGGGAGGAGCCGTTCTTCGACCGCGGCCCCGGCTACGCCCGGCTGTCCGGCGGCGCGACCCACGCCGCCGTCGACCTCCTCTGACCCCGGACGCAGC
Organism: Actinomycetota bacterium; assembly: GCA_030841195.1. Taxonomy (GTDB): domain Bacteria; phylum Actinomycetota; class Actinomycetes; order JACCUZ01; family JACCUZ01; genus JAVEDA01. The sequence goes on from JAVEDA010000176.1 coordinate 1,210, forward strand.
TCAGCCGGCGCGCTGCATGAACATCCAGCGGTGCCCCTCGAGGTCCTCGACCCGGTAGAGCAGGCTGCCCTCGGGGCCGGCCTCGACGTCGGACAGCAGCGTGGCCCCGGCTGCCCGGGCGCGGTCGTAGTGGGCCGTGACGTCGTCGACATGCACGAGGACGCCGTCGATGACCCACGGTGCGCGCGACCAGGCAGCGGCCCGGTCGCAGTGCGCCCGGTGCTGGGCCGGGCCCTCGTAGTCCGGGGTCGGCGTGGCCAGCATGACCAGCCCGCGACCGGCCACCATCTCGCCGTGGCTGAGGACGCCGTTGTCGTCCACCCAGCGGGTCTGCTCGACGAACCCGAACGCTGCCGCCAGCCAGTCCATGGCCGCCGGCGCGTCCTGGTAGGAGATCATCGGGACCACGTCCGGTGCGTCGACCATCCCCCCAGCGTTGTGGAGCCGGCTCAACGGCGCAACCGGCCCCGAGCACCCGCTACGCGACGAGGATCAGCCGGCGCCGAGGGTGAGCTCACCGGTGCGGGCCATCGTGCTGGCATCGCCGGCGACCACGGCGTTGTCGGTGACCGCGTAGACCCGGTCGCCGTCGCTGAGCACGCGCTGCGGCCACCTGCCGGCGGCCGTGTCCAGCCGGCCGGCCAACCTCAGCGTGCCGTCCTCGGCCACCGAGACACCGACCGCGCCGGGCTGCTCCAGGCCGCCACCGCTCGGCTCGTACGACGTGAACGGGAAGGTGGCGAGCCGCCGGCCCGGGTCGTAGCCGAAGGCGCGCGAGTCGTCCGACGCGGTGGACCAGCCCTCCCCGAGCCGCAACCGGTCCCGGAGCACCGGGTGGGACAGGTCGGAGATGTCGAACACCGAGACCTGCATGCCGGTGGCCTGACCGGTGCTGGTCGCGTCCTGGCCGAGGCCCAGCAGCAGTCCGTCGCCGAGGGGGTGCAGATAGGTCGAGAAGCCGGGCACCTTGAGCTCCCCGAGGACCTGCGGGTCGCCGGACAGGTCGAGCAGGTACAGCGGGTCGGTCTGGCGGAAGGTCACGACAGCCGCGATGTCGCCGAAGTAGCGCACCGCCTGGATCTGCTCACCCTTGCCCAGGCCGGCGACCCGTCCCGTCTCGACCAGCGCGCCGTCCCGTTCGGCCAGCTTGACCACCATCGAGGAGGACTCGGCGACGATGCCGGTTGAGCCCTCGGGGCCGGCGGTACCCCACGGCGGCTGCCGGGTGGTGGCAACCCGCAGGTCGCCGTCGTAGCGCGACAGCGCCCACCGGCCCAGCACGTATCCCGGCACCGAGCCGCTGCCGACGTACTCGGTCTCGGTGTCCGAGGTCGTGTCGAAGGCGTGCACCTGGGTCCGGACCTCCGCAGGCAGGGACCGGTCGACTGCACCGCGCGTGTCGTCGACCGCGACCATCGGGGCGACGGTGCCCCACCGGCTGGTCGCGACGTAGAGGCGGTCCTCGGCCGCGTAGACGAGGTCGCCGTCGGTGGTGACCGCGGTCCGGTCGGTGGCGGCCAGCCCGTCGCCGGGCCGGATCGTGGTCACGAGCAGGGTGCTGGCACCCGACGCGTACGGCGCGTGGAAGGTCTGGTCGCAGGCCACCGCGGCGCCGTGCTCGAGGACGGTGCCGTCGGCGTCCCGCCGCACCACCTGGGGCAGCACGTCGAGCAGGCCGACGCTGGCGGCCGCCTGCTCGTTGGCAGTGCGCGCCAGACGCTCGGCCACGGGGCCGGCCTCGGTGGGGTAGACGACCACCGGCTGAGGACGGGTGGTGGTGACCAGCCGCAGGGTGCCATCGACGAGCCGGGCGCTCACGTACTGCCCGTCATACGTCGACCGCTCGAGCAACCGTGGCTGGTCACCGGTCAGGTCGGCCAGCACGACCTCCGTCGTCGGGACGCCCGGACGGATGGGCATCAGCATCCGCTGCTCGTCGCCGCCGCCCGGGCCCGCCTGCGGATCCGGCCGCCAGCCGGGGACGACGACGACCGCGCGGTCGCCGACGAGCAGCAGCTCGCCGCCGTAGGCCTGGTCGCCGGGCATCCTCAGCGAGCCGAGCAGCCGTGGCTGGGCCTCGGCGGAGACGACCTTCAGCTCCCTCCCGGTGAGCACCACCAGCCGCCCGCCCCTCAGCTTGGCCAGGTCCGGCTCGTCGACACCCTGCTCCTGCAGGTTGGTCCCGGTCGGCCCGCTGCCCACCGCCCCGGTCGCCGCGGAGTCGCGGGCCGCCAGTCCGTCGGCGGCAGGTACCCCGCCGGTCGCCGAGAAGACCATCCGCTCGGGCCAGCCGAAGGCGCCGGTCGTCGCCGACCGCTCGAGCTCGGACCGGTACGCGGCGAGCAGCTCGTCGCAGCCGGAGTAGCTCGTCAACCCCGCGGCCCGCGCGGCCGGCGCCGCCCCGGGGGCGAGCTGGACCGCGCCGAGCCCGACCACGGAGGCGGCCAACACCCCGACGAGAGCGGTACGACGGTGCATGACGGCCTCCTGGTTCCCGGCGGGCGAACGTGGAGGTTGGACGCATCCCGGTGCCGTTCGGTTGCGTCCGGCCCGCCCGGCCTAGCGTCCAGCTGCCTCGACGGCCAGCGCCAGTGCGGTCAGGGTGACCTCCATGCCGCGCCGGTTGTGCCCGGCCCGGTCGGCGATGCCCATCACGGGAACCGACGCGAGACGCATGGCAGCGGGCCGCCGGTCGCTCCACGACTCGGTGACCGTGCAGCCCCCGGCGGCCGGCGCGAGGTCGTAAGCCCAGTCCGAGATCGGCACCCCGGCCCAGGTCACGGTGAACGCGAACCGGCGGCCAGGGTCGGCGGCCGTGACGGTGCAGGTGGTGGTCCACTGCAGCGGACCCCGGCGGTTGCTGCCACGGAACCGCGCGCCGACCCCGGCCGACCGGGCGCCGTCGACCCAGCGGCAGGACGCGGTCTCAGGGCTCCACTCGCCCATCCGGGTCACGTCACTGACCAGCGCGTAGACGACCTCGGCGGGCGCCTCGACGGTGCGCGTCACGAGGACGTCGTCTCCTCGTCGAGGTCGGGTCATGGCGAGCCACGGTAACGGCAGCGACCCGGCGGCCGATGAACCCGGTGACGATCCCACCGGGAGGCGACGTGCTGGCACACCTGCTCGACCGCACCACGCGAGGGGCGCGACTGGCCGCCCTGATCGCGCTGGGCCTTGTCGTCGGCTTCGGGGTCGCGACGGCCGCCGGCGCACCCGGGCCCACCCGGCTGGTGACCGTGGTGACCGGGGACCAAGCGGCCGGCACCGATGAGACCGACGCCAGCGAGAGCGCAGAGCCCGAGAAGACGGCGGAGCCCGAGAAGACGGCTAAGCCCGAGAAGACGGGCAAGCCGGAGAAGACCGGGAAGCCGGAGAAGACCGGGAAGCCGGACGAGGCCGGGACTGCGGGCGAGGACGCGGCGGGCGGCGTGCATGGCGCCTGCGTCTCCAAGGTCGCCCAGGACACCAGCAAGGTCGGCGGCCCGCACCAGAACCACGGCTGGGCGGTGTCGCGCGCGGCGCACACCTGCCCGCACCCGACAGCGACCTCGACCGGCGGCTGACTCTGAGCTAGGGCGAGGCGATCCGACCGAGCCGGGCGGGCAGCCGCCCGGCTGCTGCCTTGTCGAGCAGCCACAGCGTCCGGTCCCGGCCGTGGGCCGCCGCGGCAGGAACCTGGTGCCGGCCGGCGTCCGAGAGCGCGAGGGCGACCGCCTTGGCCTTGTCCTCGCCGGCCACGACCGCCCACACCTCTCGGGACCCCTGGATCACCGCGAAGCCGAGCGAGATCCGGGTCGGCGGCGGCTTCGGCGAGTTGCGCACCGCGAGCACCGGCGCATCGTCGTACAGGGCCGGGTGCTCGGGGAACAGCGAGGCGATGTGCCCGTCCGGGCCGACGCCGAGCAGGCAGACGTCGAAGGCCGGTGCCGGGCCGTGGTCCTCAGGCCGGGCGGCCCGGGCCAGCTCGGCGGCGTACCGCGCGGCCGCGGCCTCGGGGTCGTCACCGTCCGGGCCGTCGCTGGCCGGCATCGGGTGCACCCGGGCCGGGTCCACCGGCACCGCGTCCAGCAACGCCTCCCGGGCCAGCGTCTCGTTCCGCTCCTCGTCCCCGGCGGGCAGGAACCGCTCGTCGCCCCACCAGACGTCCAGCCGCCGCCAGTCGACCGCACCGCGAGCCGGCGACTCGGCGACCGCCTCCAGGGTCGAGCGCGCGATCGACCCGCCGGTCATCACCAGTGATGCCGCGCCCCGGGCGGACTGCACGTCGGCCAGCCGGGTGATCAGCCGGGCGGCGACTGCGGCCGAGAGCTCGGCCGGATCGCGGTGCACGAGGACGGTGGGGGTGCTCATGAGGCGGGCTTCTTCTTCCCGGTCGCGGCCTTGCGGGCTGGGACCTTGGACCCGCTGCGCTTGGTCGTGGCGGTCTTGGTGCCGGACTTCGACGTTGCCTTCGTCGCTGCCTTCGTCGCTGCCTTGGTCGCCGGCTTCTTGGCCGGCTTGGTCGGCTTGGCCCGCTTGATGCCAGCGGCCCGACGAGCAGGGTCCCGCCAGACCAAGGTCCGCATCGGCGGCCGGTCGTCGAGGCCCTTCTCGCCGGTCACGGCCGAGAGTGCGTCCGCGTACGGCTGGTCGGCGTCCAGCCGCCGCAGCTCCTCGGCGAGCAGATCGCCGAGCTCGCGACGCTTCAGCGGCAGCTGTCGGTCCGAGATGCCGGTGCGCGAGAGCGTGGCCAGGTAGCCGTCCGGCCGGTCGATCCGCAGCCGGCTCTTGCCGGGGAAGCGCAGCTCCACCGCGGTGATGCCCGGGCCGGCAGAGTCGACCCGCTTGACCCGCACGCCGAGGCGCGAGGTCAGCCAGCCGGCGAGCAGCGCGGCGCTGGGGTTCCCGTGCTCCGAGTGCACCTCTCCGGACGTGATCTCCTCGTTCATGTCGTCGAACGCCGACGCGAGCAGGGCCCGCCAGGGCGTGGTCCGGGTCCACGCCAGGTCGCTGTCGCCGGGCGCGAAGTCCCTGGCCCGCCGCTTGAGCGCGGCCATGGCGTCCTCGCCCTCGGTGGTGGCGTCGGTGACGCGCCGGGAGGCGAGCACGCCGAGCGCGTCGTAGGCGAGCTTCTCCGGCGTCGCCCCGTGCCACCAGGTGACGACCGGTGCGTCCGAGGCGAGCAGCGGCAGCACCACCGACTCGGCGTGCAGTGCCAGCCGGCCGTACATCCGCATCATCACGGCTTCGTTCGCGCCGAGCCGGCCACCGACTTGCACCTCGGCGTCCAGCCGGTCGTCGGCATCCACCCGGCGGCGTACGACGACGAGCAGCCGGCACGGGTGTGCGGACGCGGCCGTGGTCGCCGCGCGCTGCGCCTGCTCGGCGAACTCCTCCTCGGTCACGACAACGAGGGTCAGCGCCAGCCCGGACGCCAGGGCGCCGGCCGCCCGACGTTCTGCCGCCAGCGTCTTGACGATCTCGGTGCCGTTCGTGTCCCAGAGGATGGTCGTCATTCGGGGCCCCCGCGGGATCGCGAACGGAGTGAGCGATTTCGTGGGGTTCTCATGGCCTTCTCCAGACCCGGCCGTCGCGGGCCAGCATCTCGTCGGCCTCCCGCGGCCCCCACTCACCGGCTCGGTACCGCGCCGGCTTGCTGCCGGCCCAGAACTCCTCCAGCGGGTCGATCACCTTCCAGGACAGCTCGACCTCCTCGTTGCGCGGGAAGAGGGTGGCGTCGCCGATGAGCACGTCGAGGAGCAGCCGCTCGTAGGCCTCCGGCGACGACTCGGTGAACGCCTCGCCGTACAGGAAGTCCATCGAGACGTCGCGGACCTCCATCGACGAGCCCGGCACCTTGGAGCCGAACCGCAGCGTGATGCCCTCGTCCGGCTGGACCCGCACCACCAGCTGGTTGTGCCCGAGCTCCTCGGTGTCGGTCTTGGCGAACGGCAGGTGTGGCGCCTTCTTGAACACGACCGCGATCTCGGTCACCCGGCGCGGCAGCCGCTTGCCCGTGCGCAGGTAGAACGGCACGCCGGCCCAACGGCGGGTCTCGACGTTGAGCCGGACCGCAGCGTAGGTCTCGGTGGTCGAGGTCTTAGGGACGTTCTCCTCGTCGACGTAGGAGACGACCCGCTGGCCACCCAGCCAGCCCTGGTCGTACTGGCCGCGCACGGCGTAGTGCTCGAGCTCGGCCGGCAGCTCGATCGCGCCCAGCACCTTGGTCTTCTCGGTTCGGATCGCCTCCGCGTCGAAGGCGACCGGCTCCTCCATCGCGGTGAGCGCCAGCAGCTGCAGCACATGGTTCTGCAGCACGTCGCGCGCGGCACCCGCCGTGTCGTAGAAACCGGCCCGGCTGCCGATACCGACGTCCTCGGCCATCGTGATCTGCACCGAGTCGACGAAGTTGCCGTTCCACACCGGCTCGAACATCGTGTTGGCGAACCGCAGCGCCAGCAGGTTCTGGACGGTCTCCTTGCCCAGGTAGTGGTCGATCCGGAAGACGTCCTTGGCGGTGAAGACCTCGTCCACCAGCCGGTTGAGGTCCATACCGCTCTGCAGGTCGTGGCCGAACGGCTTCTCGACCACCACCCGCCGCCAGCCGCCGCGCTGGGAGTTGTCGGCCATCCGGGTGCGCTGCATCTGCTTGAGCACGACGGGGAACATCGCCGGCGGGATCGAGAGGTAGAAGGCCGCGTTGCCCTGGATGCCGTGCGTCTCCTCCATGCTGATCAGCGTCTGGGCCAGCGTGTCGAAGGCCTGGTCGTCGTCGAACGCACCGGGCACGAACCGGATGGTGTCGGACAGCCGGGCCCAGACGTCGTCCCGGAAGCCGGTGCGGGAGCCGTCCTGCGCGGCCTTGCGGGCCAGCTCGGCGAAGTCGCCGTCCCCCCAGTCGCGACGGGCGAAGCCGACCATCGCGAACCCGGGCGGCAGCAGGCCGCGGTTGGCCAGGTCGTAGACCGCGGGGATCAGCTTCTTGCGGGCCAGGTCGCCGGTCACCCCGAACACGACCAGAGCGCACGGCCCCGGCACCCGGGGGAGCCGGCGGTCGCGGACGTCGCGCAGCGGGTTGGGCAGCGGGGTGGTCCGGACCAGCGGTGGCTCCTCCGGAGGTATGTCGCGCAGCGGTGGGTAGCTGGCCGTCATCCGGTCGCCTCTGAGGCCGCGAGGAGCTGCCGGATGCCGGCGGCACGGTCGGTGAGGTGCAGCCGTACGACGGGGCGTCCCCGCTCGGTCAGGGCTCGCAGGTCGCCCAGCGCCTGCGCGAGCTGCAGCCGTCCGAACGTGTAGGGGCGACCCGGCACGTCGACGTCCCGGCTGACGGCGCCGGTGATCTGGAGGAAGACCCCGACCTGCGGGCCGCCCTTGTGGAACTGGCCGGTGGAGTGCAGGAACCGTGGCGCCCAGCCGAACGTCACCGGGCGACCGCCGGAGGCCGCCGCCAGCCTGGGCCGCAGGCCGGCGGCGTCGTCGTCGCCGTGCCGGTCCAGGTAGGCCATCACGGCCAGGTAGCCGGTCGGGCCGACCTGCCCGCGCAGGCCGGCGAGCACGCCGG
>JAVEDA010000182.1 GCA_030841195.1 Actinomycetota bacterium
CGCGCACCGCGCCACCCAGTCGTCCGGCCACTCCAGTGCTGCGACCTCGACCACGTCCGACGCAGCGTCCTCGAGGTCCGCATCAGGACTCGTCGTCGCCTCCGCGGTCGCCAGGTCCAGCACCACCGAGCCGTGTCTGGTCGACCGCACCACCAGTGCCGCCGCTAGCAGCACAGCCGAGTCGGTCTCGGCGCCGATCCGGCTCAACCGCAGCGCCACGTGCACGTCGGCGGCCGACAGGATCCCGGCCCGGTTGAAGTCCGCCAGCAACCCGGTCGCCCGCAACGCGAAAGACGACTCGAACCCCGTAGTCACGACCGACCCGCCAGCAGGTCCGACAGCCCGACGACCAGCCCGGTCGGCGGCCGCCACGAGAAGACGCCGGGTGCAGCACCAAAGGCGTCCACAACGCCCGGCCCCGACATGCCGCGCAGGAACAAGTACAGACAGCCGCCGAGGTGCACGTCCGGGTCGTAGCCCGGCTGCCGCCACCGCAGATAGCGGTGCAGCGCAACGGCGTACAGCACCGCCTGCAACGGGTAGTGCGCCTCGATCATCGCGGTCTCCAGCGCAGCCGACCGGTAGTGCCACGCGGTCAGCGGCTCGTCGTACCCGCCCAGCCGGTTGGTCTTGTAGTCGACGACCAGGTACCTCGCCGGCGACCCGACCCGCAGCACCGCGTCGATGCTGCCGGTCAAATAGCCACGCAACGGCACGTCCGGCAGCCCGGCCAGCGCGTCGGCGTAGGACGACAGCGGCCCGGTCGGCACCTGGGCCCGCCACAGCGGCACAAGCTGTGAGAGTAGGACGTCGGCCAGCGCCGCATGTTTCGTCGCCTCGTCACCGCCGGCCAGCGGCAGCTCGAAGTCCAGCTCCGGCAACCGATCCTTGGCCGGTACGTCGGTCAGAGCGGCGCCGTCCGTGAGGGCACCCATCGGGGTGGCCAACGCCGACAACAGTCCGGTGGTCAGCGCCGCTGCGTCCAGCCCGGGCGCGAACCGGGTCACCTGCGCGGCCACCACCTCGGACACGGCGCCGGAGTCGGAGGTGTCGGCGAGCTGCTCGAGCACGGTATGCACCAGGGTGCCGAAGGCTGCGCCGCCGGGGATCGCGTCCCACGCCGACACCACCTCGCGCAGGGCGTCGTCGCCGGCAGCTGCAACAGCCGGCACCTCCTCGAGGTCGCCCTCATCGTCCTTCTGCGCGACCTCCGGCTCACTGCCGAGCCGCTGTTCATGCGCCGCCGAGGTCAACGCGCTGTAGGAGGTGCGTCGCCAGCCGGTGTCCAGCGCGCGACCGAACGTGGCGAGCGAAAGCGTCGGCGGCTCACCAACGGCCGGCGACCAGACGGACGGCGGCCGGTCCCGCACCACCTCGACGCCCATCCCGCCGACGCTCGCCGCGGCCCGCGAACGGAAGGCGGCCAGCGCGTCGACGTCGGTAGGCACCGGCACCAGCTGCGGCGCGAGGTCGGGCCCGTCGTGTAGCAGCAGCCGGTTCAGCGGTGACGTCGGGGTGTTGGTAGTCGGCGCCCACCACACCAGCAGGTGTGACTGTGCGCGGGTGAGCGCGACGTAGGTGAGGCGCAGCTCGTCGTCGGTCTCCTCGGCCTTGTGCTGGCGCACGTGCGCGGCCCAGTCGGGGCTGCCCGGCCCGCCGACGTCGCGCACCCGGTGGTCCCGGTCGTCGTGGAAAACAGCGGTCGACGGGTCGCGGCCGGCGAAGTGGTCCCACGCGAACGGCACCAGCACGACCGGGAACTCCAGCCCTTTGCTGGTGTGCACCGTGATGATCTGCACCGCGGCCGCGTCGGTCTCCAGCCGTCGGCTGCGCTCCTGGCCGCCCTCACCGGCAGCTTCGGCGCGGCGCCGCCGCAGCCACACCAGCAGGGCGGTCAGCCCGAGCTGCCCCTCCAGCGTGGCCTCGTGCATCACCTGCGCGATGTGCCGCAGGTCGGTGAGCAGCCGTTCACCGTTGACCAGGCTCAGGATCCGCGGCTGCAGCGACTGGTCGAGCGACACCGCCTCGAACATCGCTGCCACCCCGCGCTCCTCGAGCACAGCGCCCCAGACCCGCAGCTTCAGCGCCAGGTCGTCGGCGAAGGCGTCACCGGCCGCGTCCAGCCCGGCCGCGTCGAGCCCGACGAAACAGGTCAGCGCCACCCGGCGTACCCGGGTGGTGCGGTGCGGCTGCTCCAGCGCCTCGAGCAGCCGCTGCCACTCCGCGGCCGCGGGGGTGGCGAAGACGGAGGTCTTGCCGGTGAGCACCACCGGTACGCCGGCGGCCTGCAGCTGCGCCTGCACCAGCGCGGCCTGGGTGTTGGTGCGCACCAGCACCGCGACGTCCTTCGGCTCGACCGGTCGCGTATCGGCGCCGTCGCGGGGGTGCAGCACGGCATCGCCGGAGAGCAGGTCGACGACGCGATCGGCGAGGTCGCGTACGACGGCGGCGCGGGCCGGTCCGACGGTCGCGAGCCCCTTGCCGGTGACCGGGAGCCCGTCGCG
>JAVEDA010000264.1 GCA_030841195.1 Actinomycetota bacterium
CATGGCGCGACCCTGCTGGTGCAGGGCCGCGCCAACCACCTGCAGGTTGCTGTCGCTGGTGGCGCGCTCGTCGGGGACAACCTGGGCACCGCCCTGACCGCCGCCGGGGAGGACGCCCGCTACGCCGACCTGCTGTTCGTGCTGCTGGGCCTGCCGGGCCTAGCGCTCGCGGCCGTCGTTGCCGCGCTGGTCGTCGCGCTGCGCTCGGAGCGTCGACGCCGCGAGGTGGCGCTGCTGCGGCTGCGCGGCGCGACCGCGGCACCGGTCCTCTGGATGGTCGGCGGTGAAGCGGCTCTCACCGCCGTGCTCGGCGCCACCCTGGGGCTCCCCCTCGCTCTGCTCGCCACCCGGCTGGCCCTGCCCGCCGGCAGCTCCCTGTCGACGCGTTGGACGGTTGCCGCGGTGGTCGGCGGCCTGCTGCTGGCGCTCGGCACCCAGGCCGGCACCGTGCTCCGGCTCGCACTCGGGCGGGCCGAGTCCGGCGTCGCTGCCGAGGCGGCGCGTGGCCCGCGTACCGGCAGCCCGTGGCCGCTGCGAGCCGGGCTGGACGTCGTGCTCCTGGCCGGCGCCGCGGTCTGCTTCGCCCTGACCGCACGCAGCGGCTACCAAGTCGTGCTCGCACCGGAAGGTGTCCCGACGACGCAGGTGAACTATGCGGCGCTGCTGGGTCCGGGCTTGGCCTGGCCGGGCTTGGCGCTGCTCGTGTGGCGGCTCACCGCGCTGGTGACCGGGCGGCGGACCGGACGATGGACCCGCGAACGCGGCGGCAGCGCACCGGAGCTGGAGGCGGCCGCCATCCGCCGCCGGCGCCGTGTGATCGCGCGCGGCGCCGCGGGCCTGGCTGTTGCTCTCGGTCTCGCGGCCTCGACCGCGATATTCACCGCCACCTACCAGACCCAGTCCCGGGTCGACGTCGCGCTGACCGTGGGCAGCGACGTCGCCGTGGTCGAGCCGCCCGGCTCACAAGTCGGCCCGGACGGCGCCGTCGTGTTGTCCCGCGCCGCCGGCGGCCGCGTCGTCGAGCCGCTGCAGCACAGGTTCGCCTACGTCGGCCCTGACCTGCAGGACATCTACGGCGTGCGCGCCGGCACCTTCGCCCGGGTGGCGCCGCTTCAGGACGCCTTCGTCCCCGGCAGCACCGTCACCAAGACACTTGCGGCGCTGGGCGCGACGCCGGACGGTGTCCTGCTCTCCGGGGAGACGTTGCACGACTACCAGCTCCACCCAGGTGACCTGATCCGGATCCGGCTGCAGACCGGTGCCGACCAGGCCTACCGCCCGGTGCCCTTCCACGTGCTGGGCCAGGTCACCGAGTGGCCCACCGCACCCAAGGACAGCTTCATCGTCGCCAACGCCGCCTACCTGACCTCGGCGACCGGATCCGATGCCGTGGGCTCGTTCCTCATCTCCACCGGCGACCCGACCGGCACCGCCGCGTCGCTGCGCACGGCAGTGGTCGGCACCGGCGCCCAGGTGCAGGACATCACCTCCGCCAGGGCTCAGGTGGCCAGCGCCTCGGGACTCGCCGCGACCGACCTGACCGGCCTTTCTCGCCTGGAGCTCGGGTTCGGCCTCCTGCTGGCGCTGGCTTGCTCCGGGCTGGCGCTGCTGGGCGGCATCGTCGAACGGCGGCGAGGACTCGTCCTGCTCGCGGCGCTGGGGGCGAGCTCCAGACAGCGCGGCAGGTTCCTGGTCACCGAGGCGCGGGCGATGGTCACAGCCGGAATCCTGGGCGGGGCGGCGATCGGCGCTGTGATCGCCTACCTGCTGGTGAAGGTGCTCAACGGCATCTTCGACCCGCCGCCGGCCGCGGCCACCGTGCCATGGACCTACCTCGGGGTGCTGCTCGCACTCGTGTGCGGCGTGACGGTCCTCGTCGTCACCGGCGTCGGACGACTGGTCGCTCGCACAGGCCCTAGCACACTACGAGACCTGTGAGCCGGCAGCGCCGGATAGCGTCGGGCCGGGAGGTGCCGGCGTGAAGCTACTGGTCATCGAGGACGACGTGCGGATGGCGGGTCTGCTGCGTCGGGGCCTCGAGCAGGAGGGCTGGGCGGTGGACGTCGTAGGCGCCGCAGTTGACGCCCGGCACGCCGTCTCCAGCACGCCGTACGACGCCGTGGTGTGTGACGTCGGCCTTCCCGGCAACGAGTCGGGTCTCGACTGGTGTCGATGGCTGCGCGCGGAGGGGGTCTGGACCCCCGTGCTCATGCTGACCGCACGCACCGACGTGTCCGACCGGATAGCGGGACTGGACGTCGGTGCGGACGACTACCTCGGCAAGCCGTTCGCGTTCGGTGAGCTCGCTGCGCGGCTGCGAGCCATGCTGCGTCGCGGCGAGACCGCCCGTCCCGCCGTGCTGACGAACGGGGCGCTCGTGCTCGACCCGGCCAGCCACGAAGCGCACTGGCAGGGCCGGCTGGTCGAGCTGTCCCCACGGGAGTTTGCGCTGCTCGACTACTTCATGCGCCGACCGGGCGACGTGCTGCGCCGCACCGAGATTCTCGACCACGTCTGGGACTACGCCTACGACGGCACGTCCAACATCGTCGACGTGTACGTCGGGTACCTCCGCAGCCGTCTCGCCGCGGCCGGGGCGCCGGACCTCATCGACACGGTCCGCGGAGTCGGGTACCGACTCGCGACGTCGCCGTGATGCGGTCGCCGCGTTCGCTTCGCGGTCGCCTCGTCCTCGGCGCCGTCGCGGTCGGCCTGGTCTTCGCCACGCTGTTCGGTGCGGTCGCGACCCTACGGCTGCACCAGGTGGAGGACGCCGCCGTCGACACCGCGTTGCGGACCAGGCTCGACCTCGTACGCGACGAGGTGCGGTCGGACGGCACCCTGCGACCGGACCGCGGCAGCCCCCAGACCGACCTCGTCCAGGTCCTCGGACCGGGCGGGGAGGTCCTGACCAGCGGTCCGGCGCTGGCCGGCGTACCGCCGCTCGTCAGTCTCGACGAGGTGCGATCACATGGATCGTCCGGGGCCCGCAGCGATCGGTCGCTGCAACACCCCGACATCGATCTCGCCGTCCTTGGCGTGCCGCTCGTACTGTCCGGCACCTCGCCAGCGGGAACCGGCGCACTGGTGGTGGCCGTCGACGCCGAGGGGTTCACCGCCGCCCGCGCGGACCTGCTCAGCCTGCTGCTCGTCGGTCTCGTGGCGGTCGTGCTCGCGATCGCCGTCCTGTCCTGGGTACTGGCCGGCCGGGCCCTGCGCAGCGTCACCACCCTGACCGAGGAGGCCGAAGCCATCCGTGCCGGCGATCTGGCCGATGGCCTCCCCGTCCCTGCCGACGACGCCGAGCTCGCCAGGCTGGTCGGCGCTCTTAACCGGATGCTCGGCAGGTTGCACGACAGCCACAACCGGGAGCTCGCGTTCGCCGCCGACGCGGGTCACCGGCTCCGGACTCCCGTGGCCACCCTGCGGGCCGAGGCCGAGCTGGCGCTGCGGGAGCCCGACCCGGCCCAGCACCTGGCCGCTCTACGCCAGATCGTCCGCGACGCCGACCAGCTGACGCTGATCGTCGACCGGATGCTCGCCCGGAACCGTTCACGCGCTCGCACCGCTGCTGAGCCGGTCCGGTCCTCACTCGAGTCGGAGACCATCCGATGGCTCCGGCAGGCGGGCCTGCTCGGGGTCACGTTCACCCTGCAGCTGCTCTCAGGCCTGACCAACGACATCACGTGTCCGGAGCTCATTGACGTCGTGGACCCGATCGTGGACAACGCGATCCGGCACACCCCCCGAGGTGGTCAGGTCGCCATGATCCTCGTCCTGGATCCCACTCCGGCCCGGCTACGTGTCGATGTCACAAACTCCGGAGCCGGTATCCCCCGCGAGCTCGTTCCGCAGGTATTCGACGCCTGGGTGAGCGGTCGCGACGCGAGCGTGGCCGGCGGTCTCGGCCTGTGGCTGGCCCGCGAGACCGCTCGCGACTCCGGCGGCGAGGTCACCCTCGTCGACCCGTCGCCCGGACGCACAACGTTCCGGGTCGTCCTGCCTTGCGGGATTGCCGGGCAGGACGACCCGGACTCGTCATCGTGACGCGCCGCTGACCTCCGGCACCAGCTCCGGCACCGGGCGGGGCTCGGGCACGACTACGTCGTTCTCGAGGCTGAGGTGCGGCAGCAGCCGGTCGAGCCATCCGGGCAGCCACCAGTTGGCCCGGCCCATCAGCGCCATCGTTGCCGGGACCAGGACCATCCGGACGACGGTGGCGTCGATCGCGATGGCCGTGGCCAGTCCCAGTCCGATCATCTGCACGAACGGCGAGGGGTCGGTGATGAACGAGAGGAACACCACGACCATGATCAGCGCGCCGGAGGTGATGACCCGTCCGGTGGACGCCAGCCCGCGGGCGACGGACTCGGTGTTGTCGCCGGTTGCCTGGTACGCCTCGCGGATGCGGGAGACCAGGAACACCTCGTAGTCCATCGACAGCCCGAACAGGACGGCGAAGAAGATCACCGGCAGCGGCGAGGCGATCCGGTAGGTGGACTCGAGGCCGAACAGCCCACCCAGCCAGCCCCACTGGAAGACGGCCACGACGACGCCGTAGGCCGCCCCGATGGACAGGAGGTTCATGACGGCGGCCTTCAGCGGGACGGTGACGGACCGGAACACGATCATCAGCAGCAGGATGGAGGCGGCCAGGATCGCGCCGATGAACAGCGGCAGGGTGTC
>JAVEDA010000222.1 GCA_030841195.1 Actinomycetota bacterium
CGACCACGGCGTCGTACGCCCAGATGGCGCCGGCCACGCAGAGCAGGCCGCCCAACGCGATCAGGCCGCGGACCAGCAGCGACTGGTGGGTGACCCATTGGGTCCAGCTGTGCAGCCGGCGTCGGCCGTACTGCAGCAGCCGGTCGGCCCAGACGAACTCGGTCGCCAGCACGGCAAGGCCGGCGAAGACGATCAGCCAGCCCGGGCCGGGCAGCGGGATCAGGATGAGGCCCAGCACCACGATGGCGCCGCCCAGCAGCCCGACCACGACCCGGTAGGTGAGGTCGAGCCACGGGTGCTTTGCGAAGAATGCTCGGAAGCCGAGGCGCTCCTCGACGTCGTCCAGCACCGACTCGTCCCGCTCGGCACCGTCCGGCGACGTGTCCCGCTCCGGCAGTGCTGCCACCCGCTCCTCCGATGCCCGACACCTGGTGAGACGCCCCGTAACAACGTACGGGCTGTCTCGTTTGTCGTCTCACCGGCGGTACCGGAACGGCCGGTCAGGTTTTCCGACCCCTCTCCGGGGGGACCTAGCCTGCGAGCCACGGGAACGTGTGAGGAGCAAGGATGAACGGTTGGAATCCGAGCACGGTGACCCGGGAGCTGACCGTCCAGCTGGTCGCTCCGGGCGACGGCAGCATTTCGCTGCCGGTCGTCCTTCACTACGACCTGGCTGACCCCTATGCGGTGCACGCGACCTTCCGCACCGGCCAGGGCGACGGCGTCTCCTGGGTGTTCGCCCGCGAGCTGCTCACCCTCGGGGTGCACCGGCCGGCCGGTGATGGGGACGTCCGGGTCTGGCCGTCCTGGAGCGCCGGCGCCGAGATCGTCTTCATCGGGCTCACCTCCCCCGACGGCGAGGCTCTCCTGCAGGCACCGACCCGCCAGCTGGTCGACTTCCTCGGCCGCACCTACGCGCTCTGCCCCCAGGGGCAGGAGCGCGAGCACCTCGACGTCGACGGCGCCATCGAGGCCCTGCTCACCGCCTGAAGGTCTCTCCGGACCTGACTCAGTCGGCCAGTACAGACCCGAACTCCTTCTGCGGTCCACCGCCGGTCTGACCGAGCGACTCCAGCGAGTACGACCGCACCCCCGCGCGGGTGTAGAAGATCCCGCGGAGCTGCACGATCGTCACCGTGCCCCGGAACCGGTCCTCGCCGGGCGACCCGATCACCAGGTCCCGCGGGCCGTCGTTGTTCACGTCCAGCAACGCGATCGCCGCACCGAACCGGTCGTTGCGCTCGGGTTTGCCCGGGATCTCGGGGCTCGCCTGGTCGAGGGTGACCGCGTCCTTGGCGGTGATGCCCTTCCGGGTGCCGCGCAAGATGGTGATCCGGCCGCGGCCGTGGTCCTCGCCCGGGGTACCGATCACCAGGTCGAGCCCGCCGTCACGATCGATGTCGCTGAGACCGACCGCGGCTCCGAACAGGTCCCCGTGCTCGTCGCTGCCGGGCACGCCCGGGCTGGCCTGGGTGATAGACCGGGCGGTCGCCGCCGGACCGGTGGCCGTGCCGCGGTGGATCGTCACCCGGCCGCGCGGCAGCGGCTGGTCCTCGCCGTACGACGAGCGCAGCGCGGCGCCGACGACCACGTCGTCGAGCCCGTCCCTGTTCACGTCACCCACCGTGATCGCAGTCGCCCGCGCCGAGCTGAGCCGCACCGCAGGACCGACCCCGGATCCGGTGCCCAGCGCGTAGGTCACATGACCCGGCACCGCGGGATCGTCGATGGAGCGCGCGGTACCGGAGTAGCCCTCGACCAGGTCCTGGTCGCCGTCCCCGTCGAGGTCTCCGGTGGCCAGCAACGTGCCGAACGAGGCCATCGCGTCCTCCGGCCGGGCAACCGTCGAGGACCGCACCAGCGCGAAGCCCGCCGGGCCGCCGTCCAGGACGACCACGGCGCCACTGCCGAAGTCCTCGTCCGGGCGTGGGGTGTCCCCGGTCGCGCCGACGGCGAGGTCGGCGCGGCCGTCACCGGTGAGATCGGCGGCCGCAAGGCCCCGGCCGAAGCCGGAGTGCACGCCCGGTCCCACCTGCACGACACGGGCGCCGATGCCGCTGGCGCCGCCGTAGAAGATCGTCACGGTGCCGGAGGTCACGCCGGCCGCGCTGACCACCGGCTCGTCGAACGGTGCGCCCACTGCCAGGTCGGCGTACCCGTCGGCGTCGAAGTCCGCGCTGGCAAGCGCGGCCCCGAAGTCGTCGCCGTCGGCCGGGTCACCGGGCACCCCCGCCGTCGCCTCGGTGATCAGCGTCTCGGGGACGCGGTTGCGGCCACCCCAGAGCACCAGCACCGCACCGGAGTTCTCCACCCGAGGCGTGCCGCCCGCATCCCAGCTCGGAAGGCCGGTGACGACATCGACCCGGCCGTCGCCGTTGAGGTCGAACGGCTTGGCGGGCGTCGTCGGCGCGGTGGGGGCCGCGTTCGCCGGGGCGACCGGCAGCGCGGCGGTGGCGGCCAGCAGCGTCGTGGCGAGCAGGGTCAGCCCGGCGCGGGTCGTCGAGGTGGTCATGCGCTATCTCCCATGACAGTCGTGAAGAAGTGTGTACATCGAGAGGGACGACGCCCGACGCACGGGTCCGGTTGCACCCGTCATCGCGCGAGCACCCCACTGACCACGGTGCTGGTCACCGCGCGCCCTCCCAGGTGGGCCACCACGTCGGCCTCGTGCTCGGCGGCCAGCACCACCAGGTCGCCGTGGGCGCCGACGCCCAGGTGCCCGACGTCGTCCCGGCGCAGGGAGTGGGCCGCCCCGACGGTCGCCGCGCGGAACGCCTCCGCCACCGAGAGTCCCATCGCCAGGCAGGCCAGCTGGATCGCGTACGGCATCGACTCGCACCAGGAGGTGCCGGGGTTGCAGTCGGTGGCCAGGGCGAGCTCGACCCCCGCCTCGCGCAGCACCGCTGCGTGCCCCCAGGCCTGCGAGCGCAGCGAGAGCGTGACGGTCGGTAGCAGCACAGCGACCACGCCGGCCGCGGCCATCGCCCGGGCGTCCTGCGCACTGACGTGCTCGAGGTGGTCGGCGCTGGCGCAGCCGAGCTCGGCGGCCAGCCCGGCCGCGCCGGTCCGGGCGATCTCCTCGGCGTGCAGACGCAGCCCGAGGCCGTGCGAGCCGGCCGCGGTGAGGATCCGCCGGGCCTCGTCCACGGTGAAGACGCCCTCGTCGCAGAAGACGTCGGCCCAGCGGGCGCCGGCTGCCGCCGCCTGCGGCAGCGTCGCCACCACCTCGTCGACGTAGCCGTCCCGGTCCCGCCCGGCGGGCACGACGTGTGCGCCCAGGTAGGTGGCCTCCAGCCGGACCGGTGTGCGCCGGCCGAGCTCGCCGACCAGGCGCAGCAGGCGCAGCTCGGACTCGACGGTCAGCCCGTAGCCCGACTTCACCTCCATCGTCGTGGTGCCGTGCCCGAGAGCGGAGTCGACCCGGGCCTGGGCCAGGTCGAGCAGCTCGGCGTCGGATGCGGCGGCGGTCGCGGCGACCGTCGTACGGATGCCGCCGCCGTCGTAGGACGTGCCGGCCAGCCGGGCCACGAACTCCTCGCGACGGACCCCCGCGAACATCAGGTGGGTGTGCGCGTCGACGAAGCCGGGGACCACGCAGGCACCCTCGGCGTCCAGGGTCTGCTCCGGTGCGTCGGGCGGCAGGTCACGGTCCGGTCCGGTCCAGACCACCCGGCCGCCGCGGACCACGACGGCGGCGTCGGCCAGCGGCTCGCCCGCCATCGTCAGCAGGCGGCCGGCCCGCCGTACGGTCAGGTCCACGACGCCACCTCCTCGGCAGGAGCCGGCAAGGCCTTCCGCTCGCGGCGGCCGGCCGTCGCGGCGACGACCCCCGCGAGCACGATGACGCAGCCGAGCAGCTGGACCGGGGAGGGCCGCTCGGCGAGCACGACCGCGGACAGAGCCACCGACGCCACCGGCTGCAGCAGCAGGATCACCGAGGTCAGGGCGGCCGGGACCCGCGGCAGCGACACCGCGATGAGCAGCCAGCCGACCACCTGGGAGGTGAGCGCGAGCGTGACCAGCCAGCCGTGGGCGGGCCAGCTCGGCACCAGGTCGATGCCGCCCGAGACCGGGCCGAGCGCCACGCAGACCACCGCCGCCACGGCGGTCGCGTCGAACAGTGGCCCGGCCGCGCGGCGCAGGTCCCGGGAGCCGTGCCGGAGCAGCAGCAGGAACGCCCCGTAGGCCAGCGACGTGCTGAGCCCGAAGACGACGCCGAGACCGGGGTGCTCGCCGTAGGCGCCGCCGCCGACGGCGCCCGAGATGAGCACGACGCCGACCAGGACCACCGGGACCGCCGCCACCAGCCGCCGGCTCGGCCGCTCGCCCAGCAGCCACCAGGCCAGGAACCCGACCACGACGACCTGCAGGTTGCCCAGCACCGTCGCGATGCCGGCGCCCACCGCGGCGATGGCGTGGTGCCACAGGACCAGGTCGACGGCGAAGAACACCCCGGCGGCGGCCGCCAGCCAGCGGTCCCGCGCGGGGCGGCTGCCGTACTGTCGGTCCTCGCGCGCGAGCAGCAGGCCGAGCACCGGCAGCGCGTACAGACACCGGAAGGTGGCCGCAGTGGCAGGCTCGACGTCAGCGAGGCGCACCAGCGTGGCCGAGCTCGCGATGCACGCGGCCCCGGCGGCCGCGGCCAGCGTCGGGCGGTCGGTGAGCGCCACGCCCGCGCCTCCTCGTGTCGTGCTCGTCACGTGTTCGCCGCGTCAGGAGCGTCCATCGGTTACGCTCATGACGTCTGGGAACCCTAGCAGCGGGAGGTGAGCTGTGGACGTCGGACATGACACCTCCTGCGCGCTGGCGACGGTGGTCGACCTCGTGAACACCGCGCCGGAGATCGCCGGGCACGAGGCGCTCGCCGACCTCGCTGCTGTCGAGGCGCTGGTGGCCCGCCGCGAGATCTCCGAGGCCGACTCGCTCGGTGACGACGACCTGGCCCCGATGCGGCGGCTGCGGGCCCGGCTGCAAGCCGTCTTCGCCGCGGCCGACGACGCCGAGGCCGTCCGGCTGGTCAACTCCCTGGTCGCCGACGCCCGGACCACTCCGCGGCTGACCGACCACGACGGGTGGCCGCTGCACATCCACTACTACGCGCCCGGGGTCCGGCTGGCCGAGCACCTCGCAGCGGACTGCGGCATGGCGCTCGCCTTCGTCATCGCCGCGGGCGAGCGGTCCCGGCTGGCGACCTGCGCGGCGCCGGACTGCGACCGGGTGCTCGTCGACCTGTCCCGCAACCGCTCGAAGCGCTACTGCGACAGCCGCACCTGCGGCAACCGGCTGCACGTCGCCGCCTACCGAGCCCGCCAGAAGACCGGCTGACGGCAGCACCCTTCCCCGGCGTACGCCGCGACGAGCCCTGCCACCACCCGGGCCAAATGATCACGGAACCGTGATCAACACGACCTAACCGCGGTGAATTCAGCACGGTTGACCACCAGTGATCACGGAACCGTGATCATTCTGGGCCCAGGAGACCGGGTCAGGCGGGCGGCTGCCACCCGGGGGCGTGGGTGCCGTCGAGCATCGGGATCCGGATGCCGACCTCCCGGGCGGCCCGCTCGGCGATGTCGTAGCCCGCATCGGCGTGGCGGAGCACCCCGGTGCCGGGGTCGTTGGTGAGCACCCGGGTCAACTTCTCGTACGCCGGGGCGGAGCCGTCAGCGACCACCACCACACCGGCGTGGATGGACTTGCCGATGCCGACCCCGCCGCCGTGGTGCACCGAGAACCAGGTGGCTCCGGACGCGGTGTTGAGCAGCGCGTTGAGGATCGGCCAGTCCGCCACCGCGTCGGTGCCGTCCAGCATCCCCTCGGTCTCCCGCTCCGGCGAGGCGACCGAGCCGGCGTCCAGGTGGTCCCGGCCGATGACCACGGGCGCCGACACCGCACCGGACTCGACCAGGTCGTTGAATGCCTGCCCGGCCAGGTGCCGCTCGCCGTAGCCGAGCCAGCAGATCCGCGACGGCAGCCCCTGGCCCTTGACCTTGGCGGCCGCGAAGCGGACCCAGCGCTGCAGCTGGTCGTCGTCCGGGAAGGCGTTCAGCACCGCCTCGTCGGTGGCGGCCAGGTCGGCTGCGGACCCCGACAGGCAGGCCCACCGGAACGGGCCGGCCCCGCGGGCGAAGAGCGGCCGGATGTAGGCCAGCACGAAGCCCGGGTAGGCGAACGCGTCGGCGAAACCCATGTCCTGGGCCTGGCCGCGCAGCCCGTTGCCATAGTCGAAGACCACCGCCCCGGCGTGCATCAGGTCGACCATCGACCGGCAGTGCACGGCCATCGACTCACGGGACCGGTCGACGTACTCCGAGGGCTTGGCCGACCGCAGCTCCAGTGCCTCCTCCAGCGACATGCCGTGCGGCACGTAGCCGTTGAGCGCGTCGTGGGCCGAGGTCTGGTCGGTCACCACGTCCGGGATCCAGCCACGGGACACCAGCTCGGGCAGCACGTCGGCGCAGTTCGCGACCACGGCCACCGACAGCGCCCGGCGGTCCCGCTTGGCGGCCTCCACCCGGGCGATGCCGTCGTCGAGGGAGTCGGCGATCTCGTCGAGGTAGCCGTGCTCGAGCCGGCGCTGGGCCCGCCACGGGTCCACCTCGATGCAGAGGGCGGCTCCCCCGTTGCCGGTCACGGCCAGCGGCTGCGCGCCACCCATGCCGCCGAGGCCGCCGGTCAGGGTGATGGTGCCCGCCAGGGTGCCGCCGAAGTGCTGGTTGGCGACCTCGGTGAAGGTCGCATAGGTCCCCTGCAGGATCCCCTGGGTGCCGATGTAGATCCACGAGCCGGCCGTCATCTGGCCGTACATCATCAGGCCCTTGTCCTCGAGCTCGCGGAAGTGCTCGGGGGTGGCCCAGCGCGGCACCAGCAGCGAATTGGCGATCAGCACCCTGGGCGCTCCCTCGTGGGTGCGCACCACGCCGACCGGCTTGCCCGACTGCACCAGCAGGGTGTCGTCGGGCGCCATCGTGCGCAGGGAGTCGACGATCGCGTCGAAGGCCTCCCAGGACCGGGCCGCCCGGCCGTTGCCGCCGTAGACCACCAGGTCGTCCGGGCGCTCGGCGACCTCCGGGTCCAGGTTGTTCTGCAGCATCCGCAGCGCGGCCTCGGCTCCCCAGGACCGGCAGGACATCTCGGTGCCGCGCGTGGCGCGGACAGGTCGGGCTCCTCGCATGGACCCTCACACTAGGCCGAACGGATGGCCCCCGACCCGGTGCATCGGTCAGCAGGTTCGACGCAAGCGGCCCATGGCGGCAGCGGCGTCTTCCCGGTGGGATGGAGGACCCACTACTGCGAACTGCCCAGCACTGCCGACCGAGGAGGCCCCGGACCGATGACGCCCACCCGAGCGCGGGCGACCCTCGCCGAGGCCGCGGTGCACGCGTTGCTCGCGGGCGATGTGCTGGCGCTCCAGTCGATGGTGTCCCCCGACGTGCTGGACCACTCGGCCGAGCCGGGACAGCCGGAGGGCTGGCGCGGCCTGCGGGAGCGGGTCATGACGCTGTGCGCCGCACTGCCGGACGGTGACGTCGTGGTCGACGTGCTCAGGGTGGAGGGCGACGCCGTGCTCGCCCGGGCCGTCATCACCGCCGTACGCCGGGTGACCGGGCCCGATCCGGTCGAGGTGACCGGCCCGCTGACCGTGGCGGTCGTGCTGCGCTTCGACGAACAGAGCCTGCTCTCCGAGCTCTGGACCTCGTCGGACCTGGCGGTCGACGTCCCCGGCGAGCAGCCATCACACGTCCGGGCCGGTTGACCGCGACAGGCAGCGGGAGTCTTCTGAGAAGGAGGAGGCGCCCATGTCGGTCCGCACCGACGTTGCGCGACAGGCCCTGAAGGCCCTGGCCGCCGGCGAGCTCCCGCTGATGGAGTCCTTCTTCGCCGAGACCTTCGTCTTCCACACCCAGCGGGACGGCAAGCCGGCCGACCGGGCCGGGCTGCCCGACCGCGCGTTGCTGCTGACCAGCACGCTGCACGAGGCGACGCTGTCGATCGAGCTGGTGATGGAGGACGGCGACCTGGTCGCCCTCCGGTGGCGCGGCCGGGCCGTGCACCGCGGCAACCTGCTCGGGGTCCCGGCCAGCGGCGCCCGGGTCGAGACCACCGGCATCACGATCTTCCGGTTCGCCGGCAACCTGATCGCCGAGGAGTGGACCGAGTTCGACGGCCTCGGCCTGCTCGGCCAGATCGCCCCGGGCCGTCGATCGCAGAGCGCCTGAGCCCCGGCTGGTCAGAACGCGTCAGGGGTCGACGTCGGCGGCCGAGCGCTCGGCGAAAGTGGCTGCCGCCTGCCGGGTCACCGGGCCCGGCGCGGCCGGGTACGCGTCGTCGCCCACGGCGTGCACGGCCTGCACGTCGCGAGTGGAGGAGGTCAGGAAGACCTCGTCCGCCTCGAGCAGCACACCGAGGGGGACGTCCCGCTCGACCGCGCCGGTCCACTCGAGCACCAGGGCCCGGGTCACCCCGGCCAGGCAGCCGGAGGACAGAGGCGGCGTCACCAGCTCGCCGGCCAGCACGAGGAACACGTTGGACCCGGTGCCCTCGCAGAGCCTCCCGGCGGTGTTCGCCAGGACGGCCTCGGTGCCCCCGTACGCCTTGGCGTGGGCGAGGGCCACCACGTTGTCGGCGTACGACGTGGTCTTGAGCCCGGCGGTGGCGGCTCGCTCGTTGCGGGTCCACGGCACGACGACGACCTTGGCGGTCGGCGCCCAGGCGGTGAGCGGCGCGAGCGCGACCACGAGGGTCGGGCCCGCCTGGCCTCGGTCCGAGCCGAGCGGGCTGGTGCCGCCCGTGAGGGTGATGCGCAGCCGCAGCGGACCTGCGGCGACCGCGTCGGCGTTGGCTCCCAGGACCGCGCCGACCGCGTCGCGCAGGGCGCCGTCGGCGGGCGGGGTGAGGCCGAGGCCGCTGGCTGACGACGCCAGCCGGTCCAGATGCCGGGTCAGCGCGAACGGGACGCCCTCGACCACCTTCGCCGTCTCGAAGACGCCGTCACCGACGGTCAGCCCGTGGTCGAACACCGAGACCCGGGCCTGGTCGGCCTCGACGACCGCGCCGTCGACCCACACCTTCATCTGCTCTCCTCCGCGGCCACCGCAAGAAGCCGGTGCGCCTTCAGCTCGGTCTCGTCCCACTCCCGGGCGGCGTCCGACCCCCAGGTGATGCCGGCGCCGGTGCCCAGGTGCAGGCGGTCCCCGGCGGCCCAGAAGGTGCGGATGCCGACGGCCAGGGTCGCACGCCGGGTGTCGGCGTCGACCCAGCCGACCGCCCCGCAGTACGGGCCGCGCGGCACCTGCTCAAGGGATCTGATCGCCGTCAGCGCGCTGGACTTCGGCGCGCCGGTGACCGAGCCCGGCGGGAAGGACGCGGCCACCAGGTCGGCCCAGCCGGCACCCGGGCGCAGCCGGGCCCGCACGGTGGAGACCAGGTGCACCAGGCCGGGGTGCTCCTCCACCGCGTTCAGCGCGGGCACCTCGACCGACCCGGTCACCGCCACCACGCCGAGGTCGTTGCGCACCAGGTCGACGATCATCACGTTCTCGGCCCGGTCCTTGTCGGTCAGGCCGGCGGCCGTCGGCGCCGTGCCCTTGATCGGGCCGGACTCGACCTGGTCACCGGACCGCCGCAGGAACAGCTCCGGCGACGCGCTCACCACATCGACGTCGTGACCCGTGAGGCGGACCACACCGGCGTACGGCGAGGGGTTGCCCTCGGCGAGCAGCCCGGCCAGGCCGACCAGGTCGGAACTCGGCGGCAGCGGCGCGGACAGCACCCGGCAGAGGTTGACCTGGTAGTGGTCGCCGGCCGCGATGCCGGCCCGGATCAGGCCCACCTTCTCGACGTACTCGGTCCGCGACATCGACGACGACCAGGCCGAGGTCGGTACGCCGGTCCAGCCGGCCGCGGGGAGTGGCGCGGCCCGGACGTCGTCGAACCGGGCACAGACGAGTCGGCCCTCGAACGTGACGACCACCGCCCACCAGCCGGCGCTGTCCAAGGCTGCGGGGTCGTCGGTGACGTCGGCCAGCCGGGTGGCCAGCCGGCCGTCGAACCAGGCGAGTGCCTCCGGTCCGGCCGCGGTGTCAGTCGAGGGCACCGACCGCCGCCTCGGCGGCCGCGACCAGCTCCCGCAACAGACCGTCGACGGCGACGATCTGGTCGGAGACGTTGCGGTCCTCGTCCATCGTCGGGACGTCCTGGCGGACCCGCGCGAGCACCGCCGCTCCTGCCGCGCTGGGGGCGGCCAGCTCAACCCGGAAGTCCAACGCCTGCGAGGCCGCGAGCACCTCGACCGCCAGCACGGCGCGGACGTTCGCGACCACCTCGCGCAGCTTGCGCATCGCGGTCCAGCCCATCGAGACGTGGTCCTCCTGGTTGCCCGACGTCGGGATCGTGTCGACGCTGGCCGGGTGCGCGAGCACCTTGTTCTCGCTGACCAGCGACGCGGCGGTGTACTGGGCGATCATGAAGCCCGAGTTGGTGCCGGGGTCGCGCGCCAGGAAGGCCGGCAGGTCGCGGGAGAAGGCCGGGTCGAGCATCCGGTCGGTGCGCCGCTCGGCGATGCTGGCCAGCTCTGAGACGGCGATCGCGAGCATGTCGCCGGCGAAGGCCAGCGGCTCGCCGTGGAAGTTGCCGGTCGACATGACCTCGCCGTCGGGGACGATCACCGGGTTGTCCAC
>JAVEDA010000230.1 GCA_030841195.1 Actinomycetota bacterium
GGCCGAGCAGCACCTGGACGCGCTGGCCACCGAGGCGTCGGCGCCTGCCGGGCCGGGCCAGTGGCTGACGGGAGCCCGCGGCTCGTCACACCTGACCGTCACCTACCTCGAGCGCACCTGGCGCGAGGTCGGTCCCGACGACGAGGACGTACGCCGGTACGCCGCCCTGGTGGCAGCGCTGGCCGCCGGTACGCCGCCGCTGCGCTGGCGCGTCACCGGACTGGCGCTGGCCGACCGGGGCGTGCTTGCGATGGCCGAGCCGGTCGACTCGGCCCCGGGCGCGTTCCGGGCAGCGGTCCTGGAGCGCCTCGGTGGGCTGGGTGCGGAGGAGGCCGGCTACCGCGGTTCGACCTGGTGGGCGACCCTGCTGCACTTCGCCGCGCCGGTGGCCGACCGGGCGGCCCTGGTCGACTGGGTCGACGCCCGGCTGTCGCTGCCGCCCGTCCTCGTCACGGCCGAGCGGGTCGAGGTCGTGCGCTACGCGTTCGACGGGGTGCGCACCGCCCCGGTGGCGCTGTCCGCGGCGGCGCTCCCCGGCGTACGGGAAGGAGCCGCTGATGGCGCGCACGCCTGACGGTCCGCCTCCGCCGCCGACCGTGCAGCGGCTGCGGGTGCACTACGCCAAGCGCGGCCGGCTGCGGTTCTCCAGCCACCGCGACTTCCAGCGGGCCTTCGAGCGGGCGCTGCGCCGGTCCGCGGTGCCGATGGCCTACTCGGCCGGCTTCTCACCGCACCCGAAGGTCAGCTACGCGGGCGCGGCGCCGACCGGCGTCGCGAGCGAGGCCGAGTACCTCGAGATCGGGCTGGCGCAGCGGTGCGACCCGGAGCGGCTGCGGGCCGCCCTGGACGCCTCGCTGCCGGACGACCTGGACGTGCTCGAGCTGGTCGAGGTCGCGCCGCCGCCGCCCAACGTCAAGGCGGAGAGCTTGTCAGACCGGCTGGAAGCCTCGGTCTGGGAAGTCCGGCTGGCCGGGACCGAGCCGGCCGCCGCGGCCGCCGCGGTGGCCGCCTTCCTGGCGGTGGACCGGGTCGAGGTGACCCGGATGACCAAGAACGGGCTGCGCACCTTCGACGCCCGGGCCGCCGTGGTGGCGCTCGTGGCCGGCCCGGACCCGCGGGGCGGCGATGCCATGGATGCTGTCGATGTCATGAGCCAGCCGTGTGCGATACTGAGACTGGTCGTACGCCACGTCACACCGGCCGTCCGACCCGATGACGTCCTCGCCGGACTTGCCTCGATCGGCGACCTGGCGCCGCCCTCGACCCCCGCGGTCACCCGGCTGGCGCAAGGCCCCCTCGACGAGTCGGCCGGCACGGTGTCCGACCCACTGGCACCGGACCGGGGCGACGTCGGCACCTGAGCCGCCTCTGCGCCGTCCCGGCTGCGAGGCACGAGGGTGCGCTACCAGACTTTGCAGGACGTCTGCCCGCGCTGCGGGCAGACGCACACGACAGCCCCCGCGCGGCGCTGCGCGGACCGGACCGGTCGTCGACCGGCACGGGCCACCAGGCGCCCGGGAGCGTGACGGGAGACCACCCGGATGCTCGACACCGAGCCCACCGGCGCCGGCCCGACCGACGCCGACCAGACCGACACCACCACCACTGCGACGGGCGGCGCACCGCGCCGCCGACGCCGGGCCGCGAGCCGGCCGGCCGGACCGCCCAGCCCCGGCAGCACGGAGGTCGGCAGCACCGACGAGCCGGCCCCCGCGGCCAAGAAGACGACCCGCAAGCGGGCCACCAAGAAGACCACTGCGGCGCCGGCCGAGCCGGCAGCCGACACCTCCGCCTCCGCGGACCAGGCCTCCTCGGACCACGACGCCACTTCGGAACACCCTGCTACCGACGCCCCGTCCGCGGAGCCCGCACCGGCCAAGAAGACCACCCGCAAGCGCGCGACGAAGAAGTCGGCAGCGACCGCTGAGGCCGAGCCGGCCGAGGCCGCCGCCGACGCGAGCTCGGCGACCAGCGTGCTGTTCCAGCCGCCGGAGAGCTCGACGCCTGCCCCGCGCCGGCGCCGGACGACCGCCCCGACTGCCGTCCCCGAGCCCACCGACGAACCCCTCGAGTCCACCGACGCCACCGAGGACATCGAGGAAGCGGCTGCCGAGGGTGACGAGACCCCGGACGAGGGCACCGCGCGGCGTCGCCGCCGGGGTGGCCGGGGCCGACGCGGCCGCGGCCGCGGCCAGTCCCCCGACGACACCGAGTCCTCCGATGACGCCGCCGAGGACACTGACGCCACCGACGACGCCGAGCAGACCACCGCCGCCGCTGAGGCCGAGGGCGAAGCTGGCGAGGGCGACGCGGGCGAGGGCACCGGGACCACCCGACGCCGGCGCCGCCGGCGCCGCCGGGGTGGCGCCGAGGACAGCGGCGACGACGCCGTGGTCGACGACCCGCCGAACACCGTGGTCCGGGTCCGGGAGCCGCGCAAGAGCACCCGCAGCCGGACGGCGGAGCGGGGCGGCGAGCGTGATCGCGGAGATCGTGAAGACGACGACGGCGTGCGCTCGATCAAGGGCTCGACCCGCCTGGAGGCGAAGAAGCAGCGCCGCCGGGAGGGCCGCGACGCCGGCCGGCGCCGCCCCTCGGTCATCACCGAGGCCGAGTTCCTGGCCCGCCGCGAGGCCGTCGACCGGGTGATGCTCGTCCGCCAGGCCGGCGACCGCACCCAGATCGCCGTGCTCGAGGACGGCGTCCTGGTCGAGCACTACGTCAGCACTGCCAGCAGCTCGGGGCTGGTGGGCAACGTCTACCTCGGCAAGGTGCAGAACGTGCTGCCGTCGATGGAGGCCGCCTTCGTCGACGTCGGCAAGGGCCGCAACGCGGTCCTCTACGCCGGCGAGGTCAACTGGGACGCCGCCGGCCTGGACGGCCAGCCGCGCCGGATCGAGCTGGCGCTCAAGTCCGGCGACCCGGTGCTGGTGCAGGTGACCAAGGACCCGATCGGCCACAAGGGCGCCCGGCTGACCAGCCAGGTCTCGCTGGCCGGTCGCTACCTGGTGCTCGTGCCCGGCGGGTCGATGACCGGCATCAGCCGCAAGCTGCCCGACACCGAGCGGTCCCGGCTCAAGACCATCCTGCGCAAGGTCGTCCCCGAGGGCGCCGGGGTGATCGTGCGCACCGCGGCCGAAGGCGCGAGCGAGGAGGAGCTCTCCCGCGACGTGGCCCGCCTCACGGCCCAGTGGGAGGACATCGAGAAGAAGTCGCAGAAGGGGTCGGCGGCGCCGACCCTGCTCTACGGCGAGCCCGACATGACCATTCGGGTCGTCCGCGACATCTTCAACGAGGACTTCGCCAAGCTGATCGTCTCCGGCGACGACGCCTGGGACATGCTCGAGGCGTACGTCGGGCACGTTGCCCCCGACCTGCGGGACCGGATGTCCCGGTGGACCGCCGAGACCGACGTGTTCGCGGAGCACCGGATCGACGAGCAGCTCGCGAAGGCGCTGGACCGCAAGGTCTGGCTGCCCAGCGGTGGCTACCTCGTCATCGACCGGACCGAAGCGATGGTCGTGGTGGACGTCAACACCGGGAAGTTCACCGGCGCGGGCGGAAACCTCGAGGAGACCGTCACCAAGAACAACCTCGAGGCGGCCGAGGAGATCGTCCGCCAGCTCCGGCTGCGCGACCTCGGCGGCATCATCGTGATCGACTTCATCGACATGGTGCTCGAGAGCAACCGGGACCTGGTGCTGCGCCGGCTGCTGGAGTGCCTGGGCCGGGACCGGACCAAGCACCAGGTCGCCGAGGTCACCTCGCTGGGCCTGGTCCAGATGACCCGCAAGCGGGTCGGGCAGGGCCTGCACGAGGTGTTCGCCGAGACCTGCGAGGCGTGCAACGGCCGCGGCTACCACATCCACACCGAGCCGGTGGAGAAGAGCTCCGGCGGCGGCAACGGCGGCGGCAGCGACCGCAAGTCCGGGCGTGGCGGCGGGCGCAGCCGCGGCGGCGACAAGGCCGACAAGCCGGAGAAGCCGGCCAAGCCCGAGAAGGCTGCCAAGGCCGACCAGGCTGACAACACGGAGCAGCCGGTGCCGGCGGCCGAGCCGATCGCCGTCGAGGACCCGGTGGAGGCCCCGGCGGCTAACGAGGTCACCGAGGTCACCGAGCCGTCCGAAGCCGCCGCGTCGGCACCCAAGGCACCCCGGCGGCGCCGCAAGGCGGTCAGCCCGGTGACCACCCTGTAGTCCTTCGTAGACGGTGCGCGGGGGCCGCCGGTTTGACCCGGCGGCACCCCGGTTCGTACCCTGGACCGTCTACCGACGGGCCTCCCACGGCGCCGTCGTGCTCGCGTGCCCCTCCCCGGGCCAGCGATCGAGAACCTTCCAGCAGCACAGAGAGTGAGTCGAGCCCTCCGATGGTGTACGCGATCGTCCGCGCCGGTGGCCGCCAGGAGAAGGTTGCCGTCGGCGACGTCCTCGAGATCGACCGGCTGCACGCCGAGCCGGGTGCATCCGTCGAGCTGCCCGTGCTCCTGCTCGTCGACGGCGAGACCGTCACCAGCGACAAGGCGGCCCTGGCCAAGGCCACGGTCACCGTCGAGGTCGTAGCCGCCACCAAGGGCCCCAAGATCGACATCCTGAAGTACAAGAACAAGACCGGCTACCGCAAGCGTCAGGGTCACCGGCAGAAGCACACGCAGGTGAAGGTGACCGGCATCGAGACCGGCACGACCCGAAAGGCTGAGTAATGGCTCACAAGAAGGGCGCTTCGTCCACCCGCAACGGGCGCGACTCCAACGCCCAGCGGCTCGGCGTCAAGCGCTTCGGCGGCCAGGTCGTCAACGCCGGCGAGATCATCGTCCGCCAGCGGGGCACCCACTTCCACCCCGGCCTGAACGTCGGCCGTGGCGGCGACGACACCCTCTTCGCACTGATGGCAGGCGCCGTGGAGTTCGGCAACCGCCGGGGCCGCCGGGTCGTCAACATCGTCCCGACCGAGCTGGCCGACGCCACCAGCTGACCACCGGGGCCGGCAGTCATTGCAGACCGGGCCCCGACACGAGAAGGGGACCCGGCTCCGGCCGAGGTCCCCTCTCTGCTTCACGACATTCGAATCGAGCCCACCATGACCACCTTCGTCGACCGCGTCGTCCTGCACGTCGCCGCCGGTGACGGCGGCCACGGCTGCTCGTCGGTGCACCGGGAGAAGTTCAAGCCGCTCGGCGGGCCGGACGGCGGCAACGGCGGTCGTGGCGGCGACGTCCTGCTGCAGGTCGACGCCAACACCACCACGCTGCTCGAGTACCACCACTCGCCGCACCGCAAGGCCACCAGCGGCAAGCCGGGGGAGGGTGGTCACCGCAGCGGCGCGGACGGCCAGGACGTCGTGCTCGCGGTGCCGAACGGCACGATGGTCAAGAGCGCGTCCGGCGAGGTGCTCGCCGACCTGGTCGGGGCAGGCACGACCTATGTCGTCGCGCAGGGCGGCCGTGGCGGCCTGGGGAACGCTGCCCTGGCCTCGGCCCGCCGCAAGGCACCCGGGTTCGCCCTGCTTGGCGAGCCGGGCGACCTCGCCGACATCGTGCTCGAGCTCAAGACCGTCGCCGACGTGGCGCTGGTGGGCTTCCCGAGCGCCGGGAAGTCCAGCCTGGTCGCCGCGATCTCGGCGGCCCGGCCGAAGATCGCCGACTACCCGTTCACCACGCTCGTCCCGAACCTCGGCGTGGTCCAGGCCGGCGAGGTCCGCTACACCGTGGCCGACGTCCCCGGCCTGATCCCCGGCGCCAGCGAGGGCAAGGGCCTCGGGCTGGAGTTCCTGCGCCACGTCGAGCGCTGCCAGGAGCTCGTGCACGTCGTCGACCTGGCGACCCAGGACCCCGGCCGCGACCCGCTGTCCGACATCGACGCGATCGAGCACGAGCTCGCGCAGTACGGCGGCCTCACCGGCCGCCCGCGTCTCGTCGCCCTCAACAAGACCGACGTCGCGGCCGACCTGGCCGTGCTGGTACGGCCCGAGATCGTGGCGCGCGGCCTGCCCGTCTACGAGACCTCCGTCGCGACGCGCGCCGGGGTGCAGG
>JAVEDA010000233.1 GCA_030841195.1 Actinomycetota bacterium
GCGAGACGGGTACGAGCGGCGTACGAGCGGCACCGAGCAGGCGGCAAGGGCGGGCGACGACGACGATGTCGGCGAACATGACGGAGACCCTGGATGGCCTCGAGCGGGCCAAGGCGGACCTCCTGGCCCAAGCAGCGGGGGACGACCCGGACCAGGGCGCCCTGGTCCGGCGCTACTACCGCCACGTGGCGGCCGATGACATCCTCGAGCGGGACCCGGACGAGCTCCTCGCAGCGGTCGTCGCGCACCGCGAGCTGGCGGCCTACCGACCGCAGGGCTCGGTCATCGTCCGGGTCACTACCGCCGACGAGGGCGACAACGGGCTGCTGGCCCACTCGGTCGTCGAGGTCGTGTGCGACGACATGCCGTTCCTGGTCGACTCGGTCACCGCCGAGCTGAGCCGCAGCGGGCGGGCCATCCACCACGTCATCCATCCGCTGCTCGTGGTCCGGCGGGACGTGACCGGTCGACTGCTCGAGGTGCATCCGACGGCGACCGCCGCCGAGGTGGGCCCCGACGCCATCGTCGAGTCCTGGATGCGGATCGAGGTGGACCGGGTAGCCGACGAGGACGGCGAGCGTGCTCTCGCCGCCGACCTCGAACGGGTGCTGCGCGACGTCCGGGAAGCAGTCGAGGACTGGCCGAAGATGCAGCGCCGGGCGTTGCAGATCGCCGACGAGATCGAAGCCGAGCCGCCGCATGGCCTGCCGGGGCAGGAGGTCGCGGAGACGACCGAGCTGCTGCGCTGGCTGGCCGACCGGCACTTCACCTTTCTCGGCTACCGCGAGTACGTGCTCCTGGCCGAGGAGGGTGACCCCGACGACCGGCTGCTCGCCGTGCCGGGCAGCGGGCTGGGCATCCTGCGTGCTGACCAGGCGCAGTCGGGTGACGCCGGCCGCCTGCCGCGCGGCGTCCAGTCGCGGGCCCGGGAGCGGCAGCTGGTCGTGGTGACCAAGGCCAACAGCCGTTCCACGGTGCACCGCCCGGCGTACCTCGACTACGTCGGGGTGAAGACGTTCAACGAGGCCGGCGAGGTGGTCGGAGAGCGCCGGTTCCTCGGGCTGTTCACCTCGGCGGCGTACAACCAGAGCATCCAGCGCATCCCGGTGCTGCGCCGGAAGGCGGCGGAGGTGCTGGCCAGGAGCGGGTTCAGCAGCAGCAGCCACTCGGGCAAGGATCTGCTCCAGATCCTGGAGACCTACCCGCGCGACGAGCTGTTCCAGATCGGCAGCGACGACCTGGCCGCCACCGCGCTGAGCGTGATGCACCTCCAGGAACGCCGGCAGCTGCGGCTCTTCCTGCGTCGCGATGCGTATGGCCGGTTCATGTCCTGCATGGTCTACCTGCCGCGGGACCGCTACACGACGCAGGTGCGCCATGCCATGGAGGCGATCCTCCTCGAGGCGTTCGACGGTGTGAGCATCGACTACACCGCCCTGGTCTCCGAGTCGGTGCTGGCCCGGCTGCACTTCGTGGTCCGGGTCGACCCCGACCGCGGCCTGCCCGACGTCGACCCGGCACAGGTCGAGGCCGAGCTGGTGCTCGCGACCCGGTCGTGGGACGACGACTTCGCCGACGCGCTGCGGGACAGCTGCGGGGCGGGGGAGGCGGCCCGGCTCGCTGCCGTCTACGCCGACGCGTTCCCCGAGGCCTACAAGGAGGACCTGCCGGCCGCCGACGCCGTCGCCGACATGCACCGGCTGGAGAAGCTCACCACCGATGGCGACATCGACCTCAAGCTCTACCTGCCGGGGGACGCCGAGCCGGGCGACCGGCGGCTCAAGCTGTACCACGTGGGCATGCCCGTCTCGCTGTCACAGGTGCTGCCGGCGCTGCAGGACATGGGAGTCGAGGTCGTCGACGAGCGGCCCTACGAGATCGGGCGGTCCGGCCTCCCGTCAGCCTGGGTCTACGACTTCGGGCTGCGCTACGAGCCCTCCGGCGAGGTACCCGGCGACGACGCCAGGACGCTGTTCGAGGACGCCTTCGCCGCCGTCTGGGCGGGCGAGGCCGAGAGCGACGGCTTCAACGCGCTGGTGCTGCGGGCCGGGCTGACCTGGCGACAGGCGATGGTGCTGCGGGCCTACGCCAAGTACCTGCGCCAGGGCGGGAGCACCTTCAGCCAGCGCTACATCGAGGAGTGCCTCACCTCCAACACCCACCTCGCCCGACTGCTGGTGGCGCTGTTCGAGACGCGGTTCGACCCGTCCCGCAACGCGCCCGGCGGTGTCGGCTCCGAGGAGCTAGTCGACGGGCTGCAGGAGGAGATCGCGGGCGCGCTGGATGCCGTCGCGAGCCTGGACCAGGACCGGATCCTGCGGTCGTTCCTCGGCACGATCCAGGCCACCCTGCGGACCAGCTACTACCAGGTGGGGTCGAACGGGCGGCCGAAGTCGTACGTGGCGTTCAAGCTCGACCCGCACAAGGTGCCCGACCTGCCGGCCCCGCGACCGCGGTTCGAGATCTGGGTCTACAGCCCGTGGGTCGAGGGCGTGCACCTGCGGTTCGGCCCGGTCGCCCGCGGTGGGCTGCGCTGGTCCGACCGCCGGGAGGACTTCCGCACCGAGGTGCTCGGCCTGGTCAAGGCGCAGATGGTGAAGAACGCCGTCATCGTCCCCGTGGGCGCCAAGGGCGGCTTCGTCGTGAAGCGTCCACCGGCCGACCCCACCGACCGCGAGGCGGTGCTGGCCGAGGGCATCGCCTGCTACCGCACCTTCATCAGTGGCCTGCTCGACGTCACCGACAACCTGGTCACCGTCGGCGGCGTCCAGGAGGTCGTGCCTCCGCCGCAGGTCATCCGGCTCGACGGCGACGACACCTACCTGGTGGTGGCCGCGGACAAGGGCACCGCCACCTTCTCCGACATCGCCAACCAGGTGTCGCTCGACTACGAGTTCTGGCTCGGCGACGCGTTCGCGTCCGGCGGCTCCGTCGGCTATGACCACAAGGCGATGGGCATCACCGCGCGTGGTGCCTGGGAGTCGGTCAAGCGACACTTCCGCGAGCTCGGGATCGACACGCAGTCCGAAGACTTCACCGTGGTCGGCATCGGCGACATGTCCGGGGACGTGTTCGGCAACGGGATGCTGCTGTCGGAGCACATCCGCCTTCTCGTCGCGTTCGACCACCGGCACGTGTTCCTGGACCCGGACCCCGACGCCGCGACGTCGTACGCCGAGCGGCGCCGCCTGTTCGACCTGCCCCGCTCGTCCTGGGCGGACTACGACCGGTCGCTGATCTCGGTGGGCGGCGGCGTCTACCCACGCACCGCCAAGTCGATCCCCATCTCGGACCAGGTCCGGGACCGCCTCGGGCTCCCGGCGGGCGTCCGGTCGCTCACCCCCG
>JAVEDA010000234.1 GCA_030841195.1 Actinomycetota bacterium
AGCGGAAGAGCGGGTGGAGACCTCGCCTCACGACTGAAGATCGCTTCGGAAAATGTGGCGATCAGATCAATCCCGGCAGCACCTCCTCGGACAGGTCGGCGAACGCGCCCTCCTGCTCGGCGGCGTAGGTGGTCCAGGCCTCGGCGTCCCAGACCTCGACCCGGGTGCCGGCGCCGACGACGACGCAGTCCTTGCTGAGCGCGGCGTAGGCCCGCAGGTCCGGCGGGACGGTGACCCGGCCCTGCTTGTCCGGCGTCTCGGCCGAGGCGCGGGCCAGGAACATCCGCTGGTAGTCGCGGGCCCGCTTGCTGGTGACCGGCGCCTGCCGGATGCCCTCGAACAGCCGGGCGAACTCGGCGTCCGGGAAGACGTAGAGGCAGCGCTCCTGGCCCGGGGTGATCACGAGCCCGCCCGCCAGTCGCTCGCGGTACTTGGCCGGCAGGAACAGCCGGCCCTTGTCGTCCAACCGGGGGTGGTGGGTCCCGAGGAACGGCGGCGCGGTCGGAGCGTGATGGGTCGGGCGCTCGTCGTCGCCAGGCTGCGCCACATCGACCCACCTCCCCACGCCCGAATGCCGACCGTCCCCCACTGCGCCCCACAGTACTCCACTTCACTCCACCGTCAACCAATTCGGCCCCGTTCTCTCCCCTGAGCGCCGATCTCCCCCGTTCGGCCTAGTGCCGGCTCCCCCGACCGGCGGGGCCGCCGCCCCCTCCCCAAGATCCTTTGGACGCCGACGCACCACTCCCGCGGCGTGTCTGGTGCGCGGGCGTCCACTCGAGGGCACGGGCTCGAGCCGAAGTGGACCGGCTGCCGGCGCGTCCGAGGCCACCAGCCGGTCCAGTTCGGGTCTCTTACGTACGACGAACCGCGGAGCTCGCCGAAGCGGACCGGCTTGCGGCGGGTGAGTCATGACGCCCGCCGGTCCACTTCGGGTGCGGGGGCGGCCACCGCGACGCCAGCCGGTCCGATTCGGGCCTCTCCGTGCGCCGAGCCGCTGGTTGCACTTCGGTCACGGCTGCCGCCGGGCCGGGCACGGGCCGGTGGCGCTGGTTGGATGGCCGCCGTGACAGATCCGGGCCCGGGCGGTCGGGGACCCGACCCACGGCTGCGTGCGGTCGCGGTCGTGGCGCTGCTCTGCGTGGCCGCGGTCGCCCTGCGCGCCCGGCAGGGGCTGGACTGGGAGCAGCTGGCCGAGCCGGTCGAGGTGCGCTGGGCCCGGGTGCTGCTCGGGACCATCCTGCTGCTCGTCCTGATCAGCATCGCGCGCCGGATGCTGAAGCGGCTGCGCCGCCCGCGGCCGCCGCGGCCGGGCGACGACGACCACGCCGAGCCCGAGGGCGAGCCGATCTCGTGGCAGCTGAAGCTGCTGTTTGGCCTGCTGGTCCTCGCAGCACTCGCGGTCGCCTTCTTCGTCGTGTCCAGCCTGACCCCGCCGCAGGCTCCCCCGCCGCCCCGTCCCCGGCAGATCCCCTTCGACAACGGGTCGTCGACACCGGGCGGCCCGGACGCCCGGACCAGCTGGACCGTGCTCGTACTGGTCGCCCTGGTGCTGGCGGGCAGCGCGCTGGCCACCCGCTGGGCGGCACGGCGCGCGCAGGACCCGGCCGGCCAGGAGGATCTCGACGAGGCACAGGAGGACGAGGTCGACCTGCTGGTGGCCGCGGTCGACGCCGCCGACGAGGGCCTGCACCGCCACGCCGACCCGCGGGCCGCGGTGCTGGCGGCGTACGCGGCGATGGCGGGGCAGCTGTCCGGCGGCCTGGCTAGGCGCGGCCGCGCGGCCCGCCGGGCCGCCACCGCCCCCGAGCTGCTCGACCGTGCGGTCGCGGCCGGGCTGGTCGACGGCGCGCCGGCCCGGACGCTCACCGAGCTGTTCCGCGAGGCCCGGTTCAGCGAGCACCCGATGGGCGAGGACGCCCGGCGCAGCGCCCTCGACTGCCTGGCCCGGGTCCGCGGCGAGCTGGCGGCCCGCCGTGGCTGACCGCGTCATCGGACTCGACCACGGGGCGGACGAGCAGGACGAGAACGAGCACCCCGGCCGGGGGGCCCGGATCGCGCTCGGCGCCGCGGTAGTTCTCGTCCTGGTCGCTGTCAGCGCGTTCGCGGTGGCCGGGCTGCTGGTGGCGCTGTCACTGCTGGCCGTGGTGGCCGCGACGGTCGCCCTGCTCCGGGTGCCCGCCGCCCCGCCGCCGCGGCACCTCCGACCGGCCGGCCCGCGGGTCGAGAACGCGCCGTTCCGCTCCTACCGTCAGGTGTCCGAGGCGCTGTCCTGGGCGTCGGTGTCGCCGCGGCACTACGACCTGGTCACCCGGCCGGTGCTGGTCCAGCTGCTGGCCTCGCGGCTGGCGGACCACCACCGGGTCGACCTGGCCGCCGACCCCGAGGCCGCCCGGGCGCTGGTCGGCGAGGACCTCTGGCACTGGCTCGACCCACAGCGCGAGGTGGCCCGGCAGGGGCAGCCGCCCGGCGTCGACCTCGAGACCCTGACCCGCATCGTCGACCGCCTGGAGTCTTTGTGAATTCCCCGACCCGCACCGCACTCACGCCGTCCGACACCGCTCGGCTCGCGGCTGGCGTGATCGAGGAGATCGAGAAGGCGGTGGTCGGGCGGCGCCGCGCCCTCGAGCTGGTGCTGCTCGGCGTGCTCGGCCGTGGGCACGTGCTGCTCGAGGACGTCCCCGGCCTCGGCAAGACGATGATGGCCCGCTGCTTCTCGGAGGCGCTCGGGCTGTCGTTCCGCAGGGTGCAGTTCACCCCCGACCTGCTCCCGGCCGACATCACCGGGATCTCGGTGTTCGACCCGGGGACCAGCCGGTTCGACTTCCGCCCCGGCCCGGTGTTCACCCAGCTGCTGCTCGCCGACGAGATCAACCGGACCCCGCCGAAGACCCAGGCGGCGCTGCTCGAGGCGATGGCTGAGGAGCAGGTGTCCAGCGACGGCGAGACCCGGCCGCTGCCGCAGCCGTTCGTCGTGCTCGCGACCGACAACCCGATCGAGTACGAAGGCACCTACGCGCTCCCCGAGGCCCAGCTCGACCGGTTCCTGCTGCGGGTCTCCCTCGGCTACCTCGGCATGGACGAGGAGCAGGAGCTGCTGCAGCGACGGCTGCGGCACGGGTGGGCGCCGCCGACGCTGTCCGCGGTCGTGGACGCCGACACGGTGGTCGCGATGCGCGAGTCGCTCGAGCTGGTGCAGGTCGAGGCGTCGGTCCTCCGCTACGTCGTCTCCCTCGTGCACGCCTCCCGCACGCACCCCCAGGTCACCCTCGGCGCCAGCCCCCGCGGCGGCCTGGCGCTGGTCGCCCTGGCCCGCGGCCAGGCGGTGCTCGAGCGCCGCGACTACGTGACCCCCGAGGACGTCAAGGCAGTGGCGGTGCCGGCCCTGGCCCACCGGATCTCGCTGCGCCCCGAGCTCTGGGTACGCCGGGTCACCTCCGCCGACGTCGTCGAGGACCTGCTCGGCTCGGTCGAGGTTCCCCGCTGAGCATGGACCTCGACCCTATCCGCCTGGACTTCGTCCCGACCGCGCGACTGCGGCGGCTGGCGATGGTGGCCGGGCTGGCCGTGGCGCTGGCCGTGGTGACCTCGCACGGCGAGCTGCTCGTGGTGGCGGTGGTGCCGCTGGTCCTGCTCGTGGGGGTGCCCCGGTCCGGCGTACCGACCGGTGCGGAGGTGTCGGTGGCCCTGTCGACCGCCCGCTGCGTGGAGGGCGACGAGGTCGAGCTGGTGCTGACCGTGCGGGCCGACGGGTGCGACCGGGTCCAGGCCGAGCCGGTGGCGCCGCCGTGGTCCGAGCTGACCTACCTGGGCGCGAGCCGGGAGGGCCACGAGACGGTGGCCCGGTGGACGCTGGTGCCCGGGCGCTGGGGCCGGCACCGGGTGGGGCCGGTCCGGCTGCGGGTGCACGCCGGCGGCGGGGCGTACCTGGCCCGGGCGTCGCTCGAGGTCGGGGACCTGGTCGTCTACCCCGCGGCGGCCGCCCTGGCCCGGGCCGTCGCCCCGATCGAGCTGGCGGCGCCGCTGGGCGAGCACCCGAGCCGCTCGGTCGGGTCGGGCGTGGAGTTCGCCGGGGTCCGGCCGTACGCGCAGGGCGACCGGCAGCGGGACGTCGACTGGCGGGTCTCGGCCCGGCACGGGGACCTGTTCGTCCGGCAGTACGCCGCGGAACGGGCCTTCGACCTGGTGCTGGTCCTGGACACCGAGCTGGACGCGGGTGAGCCGGGGCGGTCCAGCCTGGACCTCACGGTGCGGGCCGCGACCGGGCTGGTCCAGACCTACCTGCGCTCGCACGACCGGGTCGGGCTGGTCACGTTCGGCGGCCCGCTGCGCTGGCTGACCCCGGCCACCGGTCCTCGCCAGCTCTACCGGGTGACCGAGGCGCTGATGTCGGTGCGGCCGGACCCGTCCGAGCTGGACGCCGGGTCGGTCGGCTACGGCCTGGACCACCTGCCGCGCGGCCTGCTGCCGCGCCGGGCCTTCGTGGCCCTGCTCACCCCACTGCTCGACGACGGCCCGCTGGACGCCGTCCGGCTGATGCTCGAGCGCGGCTTCACGCCGTTGGTCATCGACGTCCTGACCGCCTCCCCCGCGGTGCCGCCGAAGTCGAAGGACGCGGCCCTGGCCGTGCGCACCTGGCGGATGCAGCGCGAGGCCCTCACCCTCGAGCTCGGCAACCTCGGCGTCGCCGTACTGGACTGGGACGGTGCGGCCGAGCTCACCGGCGGGCTGGTGCACGCGATGCGAGCCGCCCGTCCCGGGGGCCGGCCGTGACGGTGCTCCGGACCCTCCTGCAACGGGCCGCGGTGATCGGCACCGGGCTGGCCGTGCTCGCGGTGGCCGCGCTGCCGGACCCGAGCCGGCCGGTGCTGGTCGCGGCCGCTCTGGCGCTGAGCGCCTGCGTGGCGGCGGCGGCGATCCGGCGCCCGCTGGCCGGCACCGTGGCCCTGGCCGCCACGACGGTGACGGTGCTGCTCGCCGGCGCGCTGGACGCGTCGTCGGTGCGGCCGGCCCAGGTCGTGCTGGCCGCCGGCCTGCTGATGGCGCTGCTGGCCGCGCTGGCCGCTGCCGAGGAGGCCCGGGCGGCCGGCGGCGCGGTCACGGTGACCCGCAGCCCGTGGCCGCAGCGGCTGGCGCCGGTCCTGGTCGCCATGACGGCCGGCGCAATTGTCGCCGTCACGGGTGCCCAGGACGTCGTACCCTCGGTTCCGTTGGTCCTCGCCGGTCTGACTGCCGCGGTGGCCGCCCTCGTGGTCGCTGCGAGCGCGCACCGCACCGGGCGCCGGCGAGAGTAAGGAGATCGTTATCACGAGGCCCACCCTCTGGGCGCTGAAGATGTCAGACTCCCCGCTGGACAGGGGACGCGCGTCACAGCGGTCCGGCAGGTGAGTTCAAGGAGGACCCGGTGACCGTGGGCGAGACGACCGACACGACAGAAGACCGACCGGTGGGTGCCGGGAAGGCCGACCTGGCTGCCCTGGCCGACACCACCACCCGGATCCGGCGCGCGGTCGAGAGCGTCATCGAGGGCAAGCGCGACACCGTGCGGCTCGCGATCACCGTGATGCTGGCCGAAGGCCACCTGCTGATCGAGGACGTCCCCGGCGTCGGCAAGACGATGCTCGCCAAGGCCCTGGCCCGATCGATCGACTGCTCGGTGCGCCGGGTGCAGTTCACCCCCGACCTGCTGCCGAGCGACATCACCGGCGTCGCGATCTACAACACCGAGCGGCGGGAGTTCGAGTTCAAGCCCGGCGCGATCTTCGCGAACATCGTGGTCGGCGACGAGATCAACCGGGCCTCGCCGAAGACCCAGTCGGCCCTGCTCGAGTGCATGGAGGAGCGCCAGGTCACCGTCGACGGCGAGACCTACGAGCTGGCGCTGCCGTTCATGGTGCTCGCCACCCAGAACCCGATCGAGATGGAGGGCACCTACCCCCTCCCCGAGGCGCAGCGAGACCGGTTCATGGTCCGGCTGTCGATGGGCTACCCGAGCGAGCAGGCCGAGCTGACCATGCTCGACACGCACGGGCAGAGCTCGCCGCTGGACGTCCTGCAGTCGGTCTCGGACGCCACCGAGATCGCCGACATGATCCGGATCGTGCGCAAGATCCACGTCTCCGACCAGGTACGCCGGTACGCCGTCGACCTGGTCATCGCGACCCGCAACTCCCCCGAGCTGCGACTCGGCGCGTCGCCCCGAGCGACCCTGCACCTGATCCGCGCCGCCCGCGCCGCGGCCGCCCTGGACGACCGCGACTACGTGCTGCCGGACGACGTGCAGGACCTCGCGGTCGCCGTGCTCGCCCACCGGCTGCTGCCCACCGCCGAGTCGCAGATCGGCCGGCGGTCCACCGAGGACATCGTGGCCGACATCGTGGCCTCGGTGCCGCTGCCCGACGAGCGCACCCGCCGGGCCACCGGAAGCGAGGGCTGAGTGCGGGACGCGCTCCAGGGCCTGACCACCCGCGGACGCTCCTTCGTCGCCGCCGGGCTGGCGGTCCTGGTCGCGGCGGTCGCGACCTCGCAGAAGGACCTGATGCGGGTCGCGATCCTGCTGCTCGCGCTGCCGCTGGTGAGTGCGCTGGTGGTGGCGCGCACCCGGTACCGGCTGTCGTCGCAACGCCGCCTCGGGTCCGGCCGCACCGCCGCCGGCCAGGAGACCAGCGTCACGCTGCGGCTGGAGAACATCTCCCGGCTGCCGACGGGCCTGCTGCTGGTCGAGGACAAGGTCCCCTACGTGCTCGGGTCCCGGCCCCGGTTCGTGCTGGACCGGGTCGAGCCGCGTGGCCGCCGCGAGGTGACCTACGCAGTCCGGTCGGACGTGCGCGGCCGCTACAGCCTGGGCCCGCTGTCGATCCGGCTGACCGACCCGTTCGGCATGTGCGAGCTGCAGCGCTCGTTCAGCGCTCGCGACACCCTCGTCGTCACCCCGCCGGTGCAGCAGCTGCCCGTGGTTGCGCTGTCCGGCGAGTGGACCGGCAGCGGCGAGAGCCGGTCCCGGTCGCTGGCCAGTGCGGGCGAGGACGACGCCGGGATCCGCGAGTACCGGCAGGGCGACGACCTGCGCCGGGTGCACTGGCGGTCCACCGCCCGGCTGGACAAGGTGATGGTGCGCCGGGAGGAGCAGCCGTGGCAGGCCCGCTGCACCCTGCTGCTGGACTCGCGGTCCACCGCGCACGCCGGCGAAGGCCCCGGCTCGTCGTTCGAGTGGGCCGTCGCCGCCGCGGCGTCGGTCGGCGTCCACCTGGTCCGGCACGGCTACCACGTGCGGCTGCTGACCGACACGGGAGCGAACGTGGCGAGCGCGGCGCACGACGCGAGCGGCGTGGGCAGCGACTACGAGGGCTCGCTGCTGGACGCACTCGCGGTGCTGCAGCTCTCGGCCAACACCAGCCTGCGGGACGCGAGCGCGGCGCTGCGCCGCGGCGGCGGTGAGGGACTGCTCGTCGCAGTCCTCGGCGGCCTCGACCTCGAGGAGACCCGGCTGCTGGCCCGGCTCCGGCACGGGTCGACCGCGGCCATCGCCGTCGTGCTGGACACCGGCACCTGGAACCTGACGCCCGGCCGGTCCCGGGTGACGACGGCCGAGGTGGACGGCGCGAGCGAGCTGCTGCGGGCGTCCGGCTGGCGGGTGCTGCGGGTCCGCGCCGGCGACGCCCTGCCCGACCTGTGGCAGGACGCCGGCCGGCACGGGTCGGCGTCGGCCCGCACCATGGCCGTCTCGGGGCTGTCATGAAGGTCATGAGTGGATCGCTGCGGATGCCGGTGGCGGCCGCGTTCGCCACCATCACCGCGTCCATCTGCCTGGGGCCGACGTTCCTGATCGGGTCCTGGTTCCTGCCGACGGCGTTCGGCGTCCTGGTTGTCGGGGCCGGCTGCGAGGTGGCTCGGCGGCTGTCGGCGTCGCGCAGCACGGTGCCCCTGGGCGGCCTCGCCGCACTGGCCCTGTACCTGGTCTGGCGCTACGGCAACGACCAGGCCCTGTTCGGCATCATCCCGACGTCCGGATCGATCGACGAGCTCGGCAAGCTGGCTTCGTCCGGTCGCGACGACATCAACCAGTACGCCGCGCCGATCGGGGTGTCGCCCGGCATCGAGCTGCTCACCGTCGCCGGCGTCGGACTG
This sequence comes from Actinomycetota bacterium, assembly GCA_030841195.1. Taxonomy (GTDB): domain Bacteria; phylum Actinomycetota; class Actinomycetes; order JACCUZ01; family JACCUZ01; genus JAVEDA01. The sequence goes on from JAVEDA010000234.1 coordinate 8,128, forward strand.
ATCGCGCTGGTCGTCGACACCCTGGCAGTGACCTGGCGGCGAGCCGCGTTGGCCGGCCTGCCACTGCTGGTGCTCTACACCGTGCCGACCGCCGTCGCTCCCGAGGGCGTCAGCTGGGTCGCCTTCGCGATCGCCGGCGTCGCGTTCCTGACCCTGCTGCTGGCCGAGTCCCGCGAACGGGTCAGCCGCTGGGGCCGACCGATGCGCTTCAGCGTCGATCGGGAGAACTGGAAGCCGGAGGTCGACCCGAGCCCGCTCGGACAGGTCGGCCGCCGGGTGGGAGCCACCGCACTCGGGCTCGCCCTCGTCGTACCGGCTGTCATGCCCGACCTCACGGTGTCGTCGATCGGCTTCGGCAGCGGCGGCTTCGGCAGCGGCGGCGGCGGGGAGCCGGTCGCGGTCTTCAACCCGATCATCCACCTGGGCGAGAGCCTCCGGCAGGGCGCCGACACACCGGTGATCCGGTACAGCGGCAAGCCGACCTACCTGCGGATGGTCGGGCTGGACGAGTTCACCGGCGACAAGTGGCAGCCGAGCGAGCTCAAGGTGTCGCGCAACGACAACGACGTCGAGGACGGGCTGCCGCTGCCCTCCGGCCTGGGCGGGGCGACCGAGCGGCGCCTGCGCCACTACTCGATCGAGATCTTCGACTTCTCCCAGGCCTGGCTGCCGCTGCCCTACCCCACCCGCAAGGTCTCGGACATCGACGGCACCTGGCTCTACGACCCCGCCACGTTCAACGTGTTCGGCGAGAACGGCTCCACCCGGCAGATCTCCTACAAGGTGATGGCGCTGGACGTGACGTACTCCCCCGAGGCGTTGCGGACCGCGCCCCCGGCACCCTCGTCGCTGCGCAAGTACCTGCAGGTGCCGCGTGACCTCGACGCCCAGGTGCTGACGCAGGCCCGCGAGGTGACCACCGGCCAGCCGACCGCGTACGACCAGGCGCTGGCGCTGCAGACCTGGCTGCGCGACCCGAAGGAGTTCACCTACAACCAGACGGTCGATGCGTCGGTCGGCGACGGCAACGGCTCGCAGGCGATCGCCGCCTTCCTGCAGACGCGGCAGGGCTACTGCGTGCACTTCGCCTCGACGATGGCCGTGATGGCGCGCCAGCTCGGGATCCCCGCCCGGGTCGCCGTCGGCTTCGCCCTCGGTCACACCGTCCAGGGCAAGCAGGTCGTCGGGCTGCACGAGCTGCACGCGTGGCCGGAGCTGTACTTCCAGGGCTCGGGCTGGGTGCCGTTCGAGCCGACTCCCGGCGGGCCGGCGTCGCAGCCGCCGAGCTGGGCCCGGGTGGTGGCAGGTGGCGGCCAGCCCACCGACACGGCGAGCGGGGGGCCGACGCCCGGGTCGAGCTCGACCGCCGGGCTGGGCGGCAGCGAGAACCGCGCCCCCAAGGGCGTCCTCGACCCGACGCCCAAGGGCGGTAGCGGCGTCGGAGCGGGACCCGTTCGCGTGCCCGTCATTCCGTTTGTCGTGTCGATCGTCGTGCTCCTGCTGCTCGCGGTGCCGTCGGTCACCCGGCTGCTGGTGCGCCGGCGCCGCTGGCACAGCCCCGGCACGCCGACCGAGCAGGCGCTCGTCGCCTGGGCCGAGCTGCACGACACGCTGATCGACCACGGCTACGACTGGGATCCCGCCGACCCGCCGCGGCGCGGCGCGGCCCGGCTGGTGGCCGCGCGGCACCTGGTGGGCGAACCGGTGCACGCCTTGGACCGGGTGGCCGCCGCGGTCGAGCGGGCGAGGTACGCACCGGAGATGTCGCCGGTCGGCGACCTGCGGGCCGACGTGGACGCGGTGCGGGGCGCGCTGTCCGACGGCGCGGGCCGGTGGGAGCGCTGGCGGGCCCGGCTGCTGCCGCGGTCGACCCGCGCGGTGTCCACAGCGCTGTCGGAGAAGACGGCCGACGCGCTGGACGCGGTCGACGGGGCGATGGCCCGGGTCACCCTGCGGCTGCGCCTGCGCCGCACCTGAGTCGAGCCCTACCGAGGCGAACCCCACCGGACCGTGCCGAATTCACCGCGGTTGACCACCAATGATCACGGATCCGTGATCATTTGGAGGCGGGGGCTAGCGGCCGTTCTCGTCGCGGCGGCGGTTCCAGCGCTCTTCCATCCGGGCCATGAAGCCCGGGCCGCCGGCGGAGCCGCGCTGGCGGCGGCCGCCACCGCTGGTCGCGGCGGGTCGGCGGACCCCGCTGGGGTCGACCACGCCGAGCTGGGCGGCGGCGGTGACCGCGCGATAGCTGGTGACCGCGAAGAACGCGCTGGCCAGCATCAGGACGAATCCTCCGATGCTGACCACGATCAGCTGGGTGACCAGGCCGAGCATCAGCAGCACGACACCCACGATGAAAGCGGTGCCGGCGAGCAGGACACGGCGGCGGAAGTTGCTGCGAGGGTCGCGTCCACGCAGGGAGGAGGCGAACTTCGGGTCCTCGGCATACAGCGCCCGCTCCATCTGCTCGAGCAGACGCTGCTCGTGCTCGGAGAGCGGCACGGACTCCTCCTCGCGTCACTCAGAACTGCTCACGGCCTCCGCGGCCGCAAGGAAAGGATATGCGCCCGAGCGGCCCGATGAAACCCGGTCGGCAAACCCGTTCATTCGGGTGGCCCTGTGGACCGGTCCGGATCGACCAGGCTGGCCGGTCGCACGGTCCCGTCGCCGAACCGTCGGGCCGCCCGGTCGGCGGCCTGCTCGACCTCGCGACGGCCCTGGGCCCGCTCGCCGAGCAGCAGCTGGTGCGGCGCGGACTCGGACTCGACCAAGCCCTCGACCCGGATGCCGACCAGCCGCAGCCGGGCCCGGTCCAGGCCGAGCGCCTCGTAGAGCTGGCGGGCGGTGGCATAGAGGACGGCCGCGACGTCGGTGGGCTCGGACAAGGTGCGGGCCCGGGTGATGGTGGTGAAGTCGGCGAACCGGATCTTCACGCTGACCGTGCGGCCGGCCAGGCCGGCGGTGCGCAGCCGGGCGGCCGTCCGCTCGGCCAGGCGGAGCAGCTCCCGGCGTACGACGTCGGGATCGTCGACGTCGCGGGAGAACGTCTCCTCGGCGCCGATGCTCTTGTCCGGCTCGTGGGCCACCACCCGGCGCTCGTCCCGGCCCCAGGACAGGGCGTGCAGGTGGGCGCCGGACGCCTGGCCGAGCGCGCGCACCAGGGTGCTGCGCGGGGTGTGGGCGATGTCGCCCACGGTGTGCAGGCCGAGCCGGGTGAGCTCCTTCTCGGTCTTCTCCCCCACGCCCCACAGGGCACCGACCGGCAGCGGGTGCAGGAAGGCAACCACCCCGCTGGCGGGCACGACGAGCATGCCGTCCGGCTTGCTGCGGGTGGAGGCCAGCTTGGCCACGAACTTGGTGGTGGCGACCCCGACCGAGCAGGTGATGCCCTGCTCGTCGGCGACCCGGTCGCGGATCAGCTGGCCGATCTCGCTCGGCCGCCCGAGCCGGCGGACCGCCCCGGCGACGTCGAGGAACGCCTCGTCCAGCGACAGCGGCTCGACCAACGGGGTCACCGACCGGAAGATCTCCATCACGCCGGCGGACACCTGCGAGTAGCGGCTGTGGCTGGGCTCGACCACGGTGGCCTGCGGGCACAGCCGGCGGGCCCGGGTCATCGGCATCGCGGAGTGGATGCCGAACCGGCGGGCCTCGTAGGTCGCGGAGAGCACCACGCTGCGCGACCCGCCGCCGACGATGACCGGGGTGCCCTTCAGCTCGGGCCGGCTGATCAGCTCGACCGATGCGTAGAAGGCGTCCATGTCGATGTGCAGGACGGTGCAGCCCGCGTCGTCGCCCGGCGGTCCCGACGGCGGGCCGGGGCGGTCCAGCTGCTGGCTGCGGCTCATCGGCGTCCCGCGACGTCCGGAGCGAGGGACGAGCGGAGGCGGAGCGGGACCAATGTCATCGGATCGTTCACGGCGACGTCACACCTTGCTGGCCCGGACGTGCAGCTGGGTGGCCAGGGCCCGGAACTCCGGCAGCGCCGCGGTCGCGGTCTCCAGCTCGACCAGCGCGTCGGCCGCGCCCGGCTCGGAGTCGACCAGGGCGCCGGGGACCAGGTCGGCGACGGTGCGCACGCCGTGCACCTCCTCGACCCGCAGCCCGGCGTCGCCGAACAGGGCGGCCAGCCCGGGTTCGGTGAACCGCCGGGGCAGCGGGTCGCCGGGGCCCCACCGGCCATCCGGGTCGTCGAGGGCGTGCCGGGCCTCGGCGAACCTGCCGGCGACCGCCCGGGCGAGCACGACCGCGTTGCGCGAGGCGACCAGCAGGCTGAGGGTGCCGCCGGGTCGCAGCACCGCGACCAGCGCGGCGACGGCCGGAGCGAGGTCGTCGACGTGCTCGAGGACGCCGTGGCAGAGCACCAGGTCGGCGCTGCCGGGCCCGACCACGTCGAGCAGGCCGGCCGCGTCGCCCTGGACGGCGCGGACCTCGACACCGGCCTCGCCGGCCCTACGCTGCAGCGAGGCCAGCGCGTCGGGGTTGGGGTCGACCACGGTGAGCCGGTGCCCGAGGGCGGCCAGCGGCACCGCGAAGCCACCGGTGCCGCCGCCCACGTCGAGCACGTCGAGCGGCTGGGAGCCGCCGGCCACCTCGCGCAGCACGTCCCACACCACGGCGGTGCGGGCATTGCGGTGCGGGGCGGTCTCGTCGGCACGGGAGGACGGCACCGGGCCAGGCTAGTCACCCGCCCGAGCTCCCCGGGCTGGAGTGCCACAGCTTGCGCGGTGCCTTCGCCGCCTCCTTGCGGGCCGCCGCCCGGGCGTCGTCGCCGGACTCGCCGGGCGTCTTGATATCGGCGTACGGCGACTGGCGGAACCCGCTCGCGTGCACCAGCACCCGGCGCGGCCGCCCCATGCCACCGGCCGACCCGGCCTTGCCGACCTCGCGCGGCTCGTACACCTCCGCGGACCCACCGAGCGGCGGCCGGGTCATCACCGGCCGGGTCGAGCGGCTCTCGGCCGCCCCGGTGACCGAGCGGTCGGTGACCGGCCCGGTGGCGGCCATCACCGCGGCCACCGCGTCCAGCCCGCCGGCCAGCCAGGCGGCGTGCAGCTCGGGTAGCTCCCAGCAGCCGGTGGCCCGCATCGACACCCCGCGCGGCCCGGTGCGCCGGACGTGGCCGCGGATGACGAGCAGCCACGAGTGGAACAGGGTCGCGGCGTAGGGACCCTGGGCGTCCTCGAAGAAGGTGGCGTCGATCGGGCCGCGGGCGTCGTCGAGGGTGACGAACACCACCCGCTTGCCGGACCGGATCGGCGGGGTCTGGGTGGCGACCTTCACCCCGGCGACGAGCACCTCGGCCTGGTTGCGGCTGCGCACCATGTCGGGTGCGCGGGTCACCCGCAGCGCGGCCAGGAACGGCTCGTAGAAGTCGACCACGTGCCGGGTCGCGTCCAGCCCGAGCACCTCGAGCTCGGCCCGGACCCGCTCGGCCCCGGTCATCTCCGGCAGCCCGCTGGGCTCGACCGACCCGGGGGCGTCGCCGAGGTCGAGGGCCAGCTGCACCGGCGCGGCCACCACCGGGCGCGCGGCCTGCGACTGGCGGGCCGCGAGGGCGCGCACGTCCGGGCGCTGCACGGTGGTGAGCGACTCGCCGCTGGTCGCGGCCAGCGCGAGCTGCGCCTCCCGCTCGGTGGTCGGGACCGGCCCGCTCCCCGTCGTACGCCGGGACCGGGTGCTCGCGCGGGCACCGCGGGACACCGCCCGGGACCACCGGTCCAGCTCGCCCACCTGCAGCAGCAGGTCGCGGCGGGTCAGCCGGCCGGGCCGGCCGGACGGGCCGGTGACCACCGACCCCAGCGCGTAGAGCGCGTCGAAGGCGCCGGTGAGCACCAGCCGCTCGACCACCGGGCGGGCCACCCCGGCCCGGTGCCAGAAGTCGGCCAGCGAGCCGTAGGGCCGGCCGGCCACCACCCGGGCGACCTCCGCCTCGGAGATGCCCTTCACCTCCGCGAGCGCCAGCCGGATGCCGTACCCCGCCTCCACCCGCTCGACCCGGTAGGTGGCGTCGGACCGGTTGACGTCCAGCGGCAGCACCTCGATGCCGAACTGGCGGGCGTCGTCGAGGATGAGCCGCTTCGGGTACATGCCTGGGTCGTGGGTGAGCACCCCGGCGAGGAACGCCGCCGGGTGGTGGGCCTTGAGCCAGGCCGACTGGTAGGTCGGCAGCGCGAACGCGGCCGCGTGCGCCTTGCAGAACCCGAACGACGCGAACGCCTTGAGCACCTCCCACACCTTGTCGACGGTGGGCACGTCGTAGCCGCGGGCGAAGGCGCGCGGCCGCAGCCACACCTCGACCTCGTCCTGACCGTCCGGGCTGCCCATCGCCCGGCGCGCCTCGTCGGCCTCGGCCAGGGTGACCCCGGTGAACGTCGCGATGATCTCGAGCACCTGCTCGTGGAAGACCACGACCCCGCAGGTGTCCTCGAGCGCGTAGCGCAGGTCCTCATGCAGGTACTCGGGCTCGGCCCAGCCCTGCCGGGCACGCAGGAACGGCGTGACCATGTCGCTCTTGACCGGCCCCGGCCGGAACAGCGAGATGTCGGTGATCAGGTCGCCGAACGTCTCGGGGCCGAACTTGCCGACCAGCTCGCGCTGCCCCGGCGACTCGATCTGGAACATGCCCAGGGTGCGGGTCGACTGGATCAGCGCGAAGGTGTCCGGGTCGTCGAGCGGCACCTGCGTCTGGTCGTCCAGGTCGATCAGCGGGTCGTCGGGCGAGCCGTCGACCCGGCGTACCTCGTGGATCGCGTGCGACATCGCCGACTGCATCCGGATGCCGAGCACGTCGAGCTTGAGCAGGCCGAGCTCCTCGACGTCGTCCTTGTCGAACTGGCTCATCGGGAAGCCCAGCCAGCTGGCCTCGACCGGGGTGCGGTCGAGCAGCGTGGTGTCCGACAGCAGCACCCCGCATGGGTGCAGCGCGACGTGCCGGGGCAGCCCGTCGAGCCGGGCCACCAACCGGAACAGCAGATCTAACGAGCCACCCCCTGATCCCTGGAATCGCGACGCCCGCAGCTCGGGCAGCTCGCGCAGCGCCTCGTGCACGTCGCGGGC
>JAVEDA010000240.1 GCA_030841195.1 Actinomycetota bacterium
TCGCGGCACTTGAGGACAGCGTCGTGCCCGTGCCGCAGGAACAGCTCGAGCCCGACCTTCACGGTGCTCACGTGTGGGCCGGCCGCGGCCGCCCAGGCGACGGCGGTCTCGAGGTCGGTGGTGTCGAGTGCGACCGCGATGGGGGGAAGAACGGATAAGGACATGCTTCGCGTCTCCGATTACTGACGATGGGCGTGGCCGACGGCGTCGGCGAGGGTGGTGAAGCCGCGGGCGTCGAGCACCTCGGTGAGCTCGGCCAGCACCCGGACCGGCGCGGACGGGTCGTGGAAGATCGCGGTGCCCACCGAGACCGCACTGGCGCCCGCCAGCACCAGCTCGACCGCGTCCCGGCCGGACGCGACGCCGCCCATCCCGAGAATCGGCACCTGCGGGAGTGCGGCGTGCACCTGCCAGATGCAGCGCACCGCCACCGGCTTGATGGCGCGGCCGGAAAGTCCGCCGGTGACGCCGGCGAGGACCGGGCGCATGGTGTCGAGGTCGAGGGCCATCCCGAGCAACGTGTTGATCATCGACAGGCCGTCGGCGCCGGCGTCGACGCAGGCGCGGGCGATGCTCACGATGTCGGTGACGTCCGGTGACAGCTTTGCCAGCACCGGCACCGCGGGCGCCGTGTGCCGCCGCACCGCGCCGACGACGGCCGCGGCGGCGTCCGGGTCGCAGGCGAAGACGAGGCCCCGGTTCTCGACGTTCGGGCAGGAGATGTTGACCTCCAGCGCCAGCATCCCCGGGGCGCCGCGCAGCCGGCGGGCCAGTTCGGCGTACTCCTCGACACTGCCGCCGGCGATCGACACCACCGTCCGGGCCCCGTGCTCGTGCAGCCACGGCAGGTCGTGCTCGAGGAAGGCGTCGATGCCGGGGCCCTGCAGCCCGATCGAGTTGAGCATGCCGCTCGCGGTCTCGGCCATCCGCGGGGTGGCCCGGCCGGACCGGGCCGCCAGCATGATCGACTTGGTGACCACCGCGCCGAGGTCGGCCACGTCGAAGAACTGCGCGAGCTCGCGGCCGGCCGCCGCGCAGCCCGACGCCGTCAGCACCGGGTTGGGCAGCACCACGTCGCCGAGCCGGGCGGTCAGGTCGATGTGCGGCGCCTCGACCCGGGGCGGCTCGACCGTGCGGACGTGAAAGCTCATGTCAGTGTCCTCCCGCGACTGGTGCGCCGACCGTGCCGGCGGGCACTGTGCCCACGTCGTCCCAGCGGACCCGGTCGCCTGGGAACACGGGCCCGTCCACGCAGGAACGCACCATCCGGGTCTGCCCGTCGTCACCGACGACCGGGAGCACGCAGGTCATGCACACCCCGATGCCGCAGGCCATCGACTCCTCGACCGCGCACTGCGCCACCACCCCGCGCCGGGCGGCGACCGCGGTGACCGCCTGCAGCATCGCCATCGGCCCGCAGGCGTAGACGACGTCGCTGTGTGCGGCCGCCATCACCTCGGGCAGTACGTCGGTCACCCGCCCACGAGTGCCCGCGGTGCCGTCGTCGGTGGTGACAGCCACCGTCGAGGCCATCCGCTTGGCGTCCAGGACGCCGAACAGCCGGTCCGCGCTCGCGGCACCCAGCACGAAGTCGACCCGGCAGCCCCGGCTGCGCAGCGCCTCGGCCAGCGCGAACAGCGGGGCGCTGCCGTAGCCGCCGCCGACCAGCGTCGCGCTGACACCGCGCTGGGTGTCCTTCGGCAGGCTGAACGGCCGGCCCAGCGGGCCGACGACGTCCACCGGCGTGTGCGGGTGCTGCACGGCCAGCCAGGCGGTGCCGGCACCGTGCACGGCCAGGACGACCTCCACCGTGCCGCCGTACACCCCCCGGGTGTCGACCTTGTAGATCGAGAACGCCCGGCGCAGGGTCAGGCCGGAGTCCGGGCCGCCGGTGGCCAGCGCGACGAAGTGGCCGGGCCGGGTGCGCTCGGCGATGCCCGGCGCCACCAGCGTCAGGTGGTGGTAGGCGCCGACCCGCTTGGTCGACAGCACCTGCCCGGCGACCTGCAGCGGTCCGTCGCTCACGCGCGCTCACCTCCGCCCGTCGCCCAAGATCCACTGGACGCTAGTGCACCAGACACGCCGCAGAAGCGGTGCGTCGGCGTCCAAAGGATCATGAGCGGGTGTCCCCCGTCGCCTCGCGCAGGGCGGCGGTCCAGTCCTGGATCGAGCGCACGTCCAGGGTGCCGCGGCCGAGCGCCTCGATGCCCTGGACGGCAGCCGCCAGCTGCTGCACCGTGGTGATGATCGGCCGGTCCATCGCGATCGCGGCCGCCCTGATCTCGTAGCCGTCGGCCCGGGCTCGCGGCCCGGACGGCGTGTTGACCACCATGTCCACCTCGCCCTCGAGGATCCGCTCCACGATGGTCAGCTCGCCGTCGGGGCCGCGGCCGTGGCTGTGCTTGCGGACGACGGTGGCCTCCACCCCGTTGCGGCGCAGCACGTCGGCGGTGCCCTCGGTGGCCAGCACCTGGAAGCCGAGGTCGGCCATCCGCTTGAGCGGGAAGATCATGTT
>JAVEDA010000025.1 GCA_030841195.1 Actinomycetota bacterium
GGCTGCCAGAAGTTCGTCGGCTTGTAGAGAGGGTCCGCGTCGTCGATCTCGGCCAGGCTGCGTGCAGTGATTGCGTCCCACGTCGTCACCGCATCGGAGCTCGCTGGCATGAGCCGAGGGTAGTGGCGGCCTTACCCCGACTTGGCCAGCCGCCCGGTCTCGGTGCCATTGGCGTCGAGGAGGACCAGCACGGTGCCGTCGAACGCGGCCCGGGAGGCGGTGAAGAAACTTTCCGCCACGTTGACGTTGGTGCAGCCGGCCTGTGTCGTGGCGCCCGCGGTGGCCAGCACCCGGCCGTCGTCGCCCGTGGTCCAGCGACCATCCGTCCCGTTGCAGCCATCCGACGACGTCCAGGTCCCGTCGGCGTGCAGCTCGAGCATCGGTTGCTCGGGCCGCTGCACGTCGTCGGCGGGCTTCGGGAGCCATCGACCCACGAGGGACGCACGATCCGCCGGCTGCAGGCCGCTCGGGACGGGAGCCGGGTCGGAGAAGGCGCGCCGGTCGGCGGCGGTGACCGTGGGCGGGTCGGCGAGCGACGCCAGCACGTCGGGCCCGGCAGTCGGCCGACCTCCCGGCGCCAGCCGAGCGACTACCGTCCCGTCGGCGTCCAGCAGGCGCGGACCCGAGGCCCGCAGGTCGAACGCGGCCGCGGCCCGCAGCCAGGCCGGCGCGAACGGCACCCCTGGGTGGCAGCTCTCTGACGCGCTGGAGAAGTCGGCGACGAACAGCCCGGACTGATCGGCTCGCCAACCGCCCTCCCACTGTCCGCAGCGGCGCCACAGCGACACGTCGTGGCCGCTGATCCGCAGCACAGCGCCCGATTCCTCGCCGTCGGCGGTCACCAGCCACGAGCCGATCAGCCGCCACGGCTCGCCACCCGGCGTACCAGGTGGCTCGACCGACGGGGTCGCAGTCGGTACGTCGGTGGGGCCGGCCTCGACGGTGCGGACCCGGTCCGGGCGCCAGGTCCAGCCGGCCGACCGCAGCTGCCCGCCCGGGTGCGCCTCGTCGAACCGTGCGCCGCCCCAGACGAACAGCCGGTCGCCGGCCCACGCGGTCGCGGCGCTGCCGACCTCGTGGAGCGCCGGCAGGTCGGGCAGGGCAGCCCAGTACCGGTCGCGGACGTGCAGGACCGAGTTGCCGGTCACCACGACGCCGTCACCGGCCACCGTCGCGACATGCAGGTACTGGCGCTGCGGCGGAGCCGTGGCCGGCAGCGCCGACCACCGGCCCGCGTCCGGGTCGAGGATGCCGCCGGCCGGGTAGGACCGGCCCCAGTTGCCCACCTCGCCGCCGTCGTAGGACTCCGTAGCCGGGTTCACCAGCAGGCCGCCGGAGTGCAGCCAGGGCCCTCCGAGCCCGACGATCTCTGAGTCCGGCAGCCGCTGCCAGGACCGGTCGGTGAGGTCGAGGACCGCGGCCCGGGTGAGCGCTGGCCCCTCGGCGTTGGGGTTCGGCACCAGCTCGAGGTCGAGCAGCACCAGCCGGTGGTCGTCGAGCGCGACCATCGTGCGGTCGAACCCGGAGCCGAGCGGCGAGGCCGGCAGGGGGGTCCAGTCGTCTTTGTCCGGGTCGTAGACGGTGTCGGGCCCGACCCCGTTCTCGTGGCTGCCCTGGTAGGCGACCACCTGGTCGCCGACGGCGACCAGGCCGCTGAAGCCGCCGGGGGGCCGGGCCAGGTCGGACCACCGGTCCGCCTCCACGTCGTAGCCGAGGACGCTGACCGCGCCCTGGTCGTCGCGGGTAAGCACGTAGACGGTGCCGCCGGCGACGACGGGCTGTGCGTAGCCGAGGCTCACCGGCGGGTCGGCGAGCCGGCGCCAGGTGTCGGACGTGGGGTCGTAAGCCGCAGCCTCGCGGGGCGGCGGGTCGGTCGGTGTCACGCAGTCAGCGTTGGGCGGGCAGGGTGACTGGTCGCCGCCGAGGACGAGCACCTCGTGGCCCGTCCACACGGCGGCCGCTGCCTCGCGGGGGCTGAGCGGCGATGCAGCGATCCGGGTCCAGTGCCCGGCCGACGCGGCTTGGGCCGGCTGCCCGGCCGTCTGGTTGCCGCACCCCGCAGCGGCAGCCACCAGCGCGGCCGCGACCACCAGCCCGCGGACGGCACGCCCACCCCGCCTCATGCGACTGGGACGCAGGTGCACGAGTTGCCGTTCCACTCCCCCACCTTGTTCCTGGCGAGCATGCCGACTGCCGACTCCATGATCACGTCGCCCGGGGGTCCTGGCACCCGATCCTGGCGAAAACCCGCCCGGCACCGTTGCCACCGGCGGATCTTGAGGCAGCCGCGCCGGTGCAGCACGGAGTGTCGCCTCAAGATCGGCTGATCAGCGGGTCATCCGCCCGCGTGAGGGAGGTGGTGGGGGCCGCGATCGCTAGGCCCCGAGACGAAAATCGGTGGGCGCGCCCGAAGGGATTCGAACCCCCAACCTTCTGATCCGTAGTCAGATGCTCTATCCGTTGAGCTACGGGCGCACGGCCGTCAGGCCGGTTGCCGATGTTACAGGCAGGCCCGGGCGGGCCCCAAAACGATCCGGGGCCCGCTCCGGACGCCGACCCGAGTGGGCCTCAGCTGGGCGTCTCGCTGCTCGACACCTGGATGCTGGGCTTCTTGACGTCGACGTTGGCCTCGCCACCGAAGTAGAAGAAGGCGCCGATGCCGACGGCGGCGAGGATCACGATGGCGACGATGACGCCTGACATGGCTCTGCCCGCGTCGGAGGTCGGGCGAGCGGTGGTCAGCAGAGGCGTGCGCATGAGGGCTCCCGGTCAGGTTCAGGCGGTGGACTGACTACAGCCGTACCCCGCAAGAGACGGGACGAACCGGACACGCCAGGCGGAGGGCGGCATAGTTTCCGGCACCACGGCAGGTCTGGCAAGGGAACGGCATGCTTGTCTCACCACCCCCCTGCCGGGGTCGGCTCTGCACGGGCTACCGTGACCCATCCCCGCCAGGGGCATTAGTCGGCCACGTGAAAGGGAATCCCCCTCCTATGACGGCTCAGTCGGCAGGCACTGCAGCTCCCACCACCCACGCGCGGCTGACCGCGTGGGTGGCCGAGGTCGC
>JAVEDA010000255.1 GCA_030841195.1 Actinomycetota bacterium
CTCCACCCCGCGGTCCGGGTCCTCACCCAGCCGGGTGGCCCCGCTGGGGCGCTGGTCCCGGGTGTACTTGCCGGTCAGCCAGCCGCCGCCGAGCGGTGACCAGGGCAGCAGGCCGAGCCCGTTCGCCTGGCAGGCGGGGACGATCTCCCACTCGATCTCGCGGCCGAGCAGGTTGTACATCGGCTGCAGGGTGACCGGCCGGGGCAGCCGGCGGGCGGCGGCGACGTCGACGGTCCGTTGCACCTGCCAGCCGGTGAAGTTCGACAGCCCCGCATAGCGGACCTTTCCGGCCCGGACGGCGTCGTCGAAGAAGCCGAGGGTCTCCTCGACCGGCGTGACCGGATCCCAGGCATGCACCTGGTAGAGGTCGATGCAGTCGACCTGCAGCCGGGTCAGCGATGCGTCCAGCGCCCGGGTCAGGTGGCGCCGGGACAGCCCCGCATCGTTGGGGTCCTCCCCCATCGCGAACCGGGCCTTGGTGGCGAGCACCACCCGGTCGGTCACGTCCGCGGGCCGGTCGTCCAGCCAGCGCCCGATGATCTCCTCGCTGGCGCCGGCGGTGTAGACGTCTGCCGTGTCGACCAGGGTGCCGCCGGCCTCGAGGAACACGTCGAGCTGCTCGTGGCTGCCCGCCTCGTCGGTCTCGGCGCCGAACGTCATGGTCCCGAGCGCGTAAGTGGAGACGGCGGCACCGCTCGACCCCAGGGTTCTGTGTTCCATGGCGGCAACCTTAGGCAATGCGGCGCAGCGCCAGGTAGGCGGCGCGGACGCCGACGGCCCGCTCGAGCTCGTGGGTGATCTCGTGGAAGAACTGCTCCCGGTACGTCGAGTCGGTGACCGCGTAGACAGTGAAGTAGAGCCCGGAGAACGCGGACAGGAAGATCGACACCTGCAGCAGCTCGCGGGAGACCCCGAGGCGGCCGAGCAGGACCGGGTAGTGCGGGGCGCCATTGCCGACCCAGCTGGTGATGACGCTCTCGTCGATCGCCACCCGGCCGAAGACGAGGAAGAACAGCCAGACGGACAGGGAGAGCAACAGGACCTGCTGGCCTGGGTGACGAGCAGCACGAGCAGCAGGTTGGTGCGCTGGCGCCGGTCGAGCGGCTCGGCGTGCACGTCGTCGAGGTCGTCCAGGTGCGGCTCCAAGGGCGTGTCGCGCACTGCCCGGCGTACGACGTCGGGGTCGAGGTCGTCGTTGACGGCGGCCACCTCCTCGGGCAGCCGGACCACGAGGAAGACGACAGCGAGGGCGGCGAAGAAGGCGACGGACAGCCACAGGACCGGCCGGGACAGCGCCGAGGAGACCTGCCACACCTCGGTGTTGATGAACAGGAAGGTGATGAACAGCAGCAGCATCGGCAGCGCCCGGGTGACCAGCCGGAACAGCGAGCCGAGCTCGGCGAAGGTGCGGGTCAGCGCCCAGCGCGCGATCGGGCCGACGTCGAGCACCTCCGCGGCGCCGACCACCAGCAGGACCGTCAGGTCCAGCAGCAGCACCTCGAGGGTCAGGCCGGCGTCCTGGCGCAGCGCGGCCACGACGGCGGCCGGCCCGAGCGCGAAGACCGCCACCTCGACGACACCCACCCGGCGTGGGCGCTCGAGCGCCCGCTGGCGGCGGGCCAGGTTCGCCACCGCCCACACGGCCACCAGGGCCAACAGCCCGCCGGCTGCCAGCAGCAGCCGCTGCGGCCAGGTCCGGTCCGGCGGGACGGCGATGACCAGCGAGCCGAAGTAGACGAGGCCCAGCACGACCACCGAGCGGCCGTGGGCCAGGTCGTCGACCGAGATCTTGCGGCCCTCGACGAAGAACGGCAGGCCGTGCCGCAGGAACCAGTCCTCGGTCTCCCGGGTGGCCCGCTGGTGCTCCGAGCCAGGGCCGCTCACGAGCCGACGGTCAGGGCGCGGGCCTGGTCGACGTCCTGGGCCATCTGCACCAGCAGCGGCTCGACCCCGTCGAAGGTGATGGTCTCGCGCAGGCGGGCCAGGAAGTCGACGGCCACGTGCTCGCCGTACAGCTCGAGGTCGTCGCGGTCCAGCACGTAGGCCTCGACCCGGCGGGTGGTGCCGCCGAAGGTCGGGTTGGTGCCGATCGAGATCGCCGCGGGGAGCCGGGTGCCGTCCGCACGGGTCAGCCACCCGGCGTACACGCCATCGGCCGGAACGGCGGCGTCCGGCGGGAGGTCGAGGTTCGCGGTGGGATAGCCGAGCTCGCGGCCGCGCTTGTCCCCCTCCACGACCGGGCCCTCGACCCGGTGCGGCCGGCCGAGGGCCGCTGCCGCGCTGGCGACGTCGCCCTCGGCCAGACACTGCCGGACGTACGTCGAGGACCACCGGCTGGTGTCGCCGGCGAGCGGCAGCGCGACCACGGTGAAGTCGTGCCGGTCGCCGGCCGCGCGCAGCGACGTCACGTCGCCGGCCGCGCGGTGGCCGTAGCGGAAGTTCTCGCCGACGTGCACCTCGACGGCGTGCAGCGCGTCGGCCAGCACCCGCCGGACGAACTCGTCCGGCTCCCAGAGCGAGAGCTCGCGGGTGAACGGGAGCACGAGGACGGCGTCGACCTGGCACTGCTCGAGCAGGGCCAGCCGGTGCTCCAGGGTGGCCAGCCGCGGCGGCGCGGAGTCGGGATGGATCACGGTCATCGGGTGCGGGTCGAAGGTCACCACCACCGAGAGGGCGCCGAGCGCGCGACCCCGCGCCACGACGCCGGCCAGCAGGTGCTGGTGCCCGAGGTGGACACCGTCGAAGTTGCCGACCGTCACGATGGTCCGGGAGAGGTCGTCGAGCCCGACCTCGTCGAGTGACCGCCAGACCTGCACCGCGCCAGGGTAGAGGCAAGCCCTTACGGTGCTCGGCATGGATGCGGTGCAGCGGCTGCAGTCGGCGGTGGGCTCCCGGCTGGTGGACGAGGACGGCCACGGGGTAGTCGTGGAGCTGCGGCCGCCGGTACCCGAGGCCCAGGTCGCGACCGTGCAGGCCGGCTACCCGGTGCCGC
>JAVEDA010000295.1 GCA_030841195.1 Actinomycetota bacterium
TCGGCCGGCTCAGCACCACCGGGAGCTTCGATCTGCCCGGCGAGTTCGACCTGCCGCCCGAGGAGCCCGTGGTGCTCGTCGGGGACGTGCCGTGGGAGCTCGCCGAAGCGGAGGACTGAGCCTCAGAAGGTGATGCCGCGGGCTGCGAACGCCGCCTTCACGGTGCTCGCCGCCTTGCTGCCGTCCCGGTGCAGCGCCGTCGTGTAGGTCGCCTCGGCCGCGGCGCTGAACGACGTGTCAGCGGCGAACGAGAACTGCGCGTCGATGATCGTGGTGTCCGCCCGCGCCGTCGTGAGGCCGTTCCTCACGTAGCCGTTGCGGATGTCCCAGAGGGCGCGGCTCCAGATCTCGCCGTCGTCGTGCACCTCGCCGTCCTTGTCCGCGACCGTCTTGTTCCCGTCGATCCGGCGGAGGCAGTGCGGCACCGTCGAGGTGTAGGAGACCGAGTCCCAGTCGGCGACGCAGGCTGGCGGGGTCTGGACCGCCCAGCCGTTATGGTCGGCCGCCCAGAGGCCGACCGAGACCGCCAGGTAGTCACCGAACGCCTCGCCGATCGAGCCGGCCTCCTCCGAGCTGCCGAAGCCGGGGACCTGGGAGTCGTGCACCGCGTGGCCGTACTCGTGCACGATCACCTCGCCGTCCTCGGCGTCGTCCACGCCACCCTTGCCGAACCGCAGCAAGTCCTTCTTGTCCCATGAGAACGAGTTGTCCACCCCGTACTGGTTCAGTCGGATGTCCTGCGACTCAGCGTTGACCGGCCGGAGGTCGCCGTTCGCCCCGCCGAAGCCGAGGCTCTGCAGGTAGTGCTGCGCCTCGGTGACCCAGTAATAGGCCATCACCTGCTCGAACCGGTCGTCGTGCCGGTCGTAGACGAAGGTGCCGGTGCTGGAGATCTTGGCCAGGTCCCCGGTCGTACCGCGGACGTTGGCCCACGTGCCGCGCAGGTAGCCGCTCCCGTCGAGGTCGGTGAGCGGCACGGTCACGTACTGCGCGGCCAGCTCGGCGGTGGCCGCGTCCTTGTGGTCGGTGAGGTTCTCGTTGCCGCTGGACTGCACCGGGTTGACGGCGAAGACCCTGCCTTGCGGAGCACCGGCACCGACAGCGGGGGTGCCGGACAGAGCGCCCAGCAGGCCGGCGACAGCGACGGCGGCGAGGGCGGGGCGAGCGAGGCTGCTGCGCGGCACGAGGACTCCTGGCGTACGACGGTGGCGAACCCGGCGACCTTACGTCCAGTGACCGTGGTGGGGAAGAGTGCGGACGGGTGATCACTCAGCGTGACGGGGCCGTCAGCCCAAAAGCGAGCGGATCTCCACGGTCTGGTCCCGCCCCGGGCCGACGCCGATGGCCGAGATGGGGGCGCCGGACATGTCCTCGAGGGCCTGCACGTAAGCCTGCGCTGTCTTCGGCAGGTCGGCCAGGGTGCGGGCGCCGGTGATGTCCTCGTCCCAGCCGTCCAGGTGCTCGTAGACCGGCACCGCGTGGTGGAAGTCGGTCTGCGTCATCGGCATCTCGTCGTGGCGCACGCCGTCGACCTCGTATGCCACGCAGACCGGGATGCGCTCCCAGCCGGTGAGCACGTCGAGCTTGGTGAGGACGAAGTCGGTGACCCCGTTCACCCGGGCGGCGTACCGCGCCACGGGGGCGTCGTACCAGCCGCAGCGACGCGGCCGGCCCGTGGTGGTGCCGAACTCGGCGCCGTCGGTGCGCAGCTTCTCGCCGTCGGCGTCGTGCAGCTCGGTCGGGAACGGACCGGAGCCGACCCGGGTGGCGTAGGCCTTGACCACCGCGATGACGCGGTCGATCCGGGTGGGCGGGATTCCGCTGCCGGTGCAGGCGCCGCCGGCCGTCGGGTTGGACGACGTGACGAACGGATACGTGCCGTGGTCGACGTCGAGCAGCGTCGCCTGGCCGCCCTCGAGCAGCACGGTCTTGCCGGCGTCGAGGGCCTGGCCGAGCACCAGCGAGGTGTCCGCGACCATCGGGCGCAGCCGCTCGGCGTACGAGAGGAACTCCTCGACCACCTCGTCGACGGTGATCGCGCGGCGGTTGTAGACCTTGACGAGCAGGCTGTTCTTGATGTCGAGGGCACCCTCGACCTTCTGCCGCAGGATCTTCTCGTCGAACAGGTCCTGCACCCGCACGCCGACCCGGGACATCTTGTCGGCGTACGTCGGCCCGATGCCCCGTCCGGTGGTGCCGAGCTTGGCGTCGCCCAGGAACCGCTCGGCGACCTTGTCGATCACCCGGTGGTGCTGACCGATGAGGTGCGCGCTGGCGCTGACGAGCAGCCGCGAGGTGTCGACGCCGCGGGCCTCGAGGTCGTCGATCTCGGTGAACAGCACCGCGAGGTCGATGACCACACCGTTGCCGATGACCGGCGTGCAGCCGGGGGTCAGGATGCCCGAGGGGAGGAGGTGGAGGGCGTACTTCTCGTCGCCGATGACGATCGTGTGGCCGGCGTTGTTGCCGCCGTTGTACTTGACGACGTAGTCGACCGACGACCCGAGCAGGTCGGTCGCCTTGCCCTTGCCCTCGTCACCCCACTGGGCGCCGAGCAGCACGATGGCCGGCACAGGGATACACCTACCTCGTCGGGGAAAATGACCGGCAGTGACCTGCCGCGGTGTGCGAGGAGATGCTACGTGAACCCGTTGCTCGTAGTCACAAACGTTGCGGCGGGTGGGACGGCCGACGAGCAGGTCGAGGCAGCGCTGACGGTGCTGCGGGCGGCCACCGACGTGCGCCGTGAGGTGTGCGCCGAGCCCGGCGACCTGGGCCGGGTGCTGGACGGACTGGGCGAGCGCACCCTCGTCGTGGTCGGCGGCGACGGCTCCGTGCACACGGCGGTCGCGACATTGCTCTCTCGGGGCGAGCTGTCGCCGGACCGGCCGATCGGCTTGATCCCGCTGGGCACCGGCAACGACCTGGCCCGGACGCTGGGCATCCCGCTGGACCCGGCTGCGGCGGCCCGGGCGCTGCTGGCCGGCCGGCCACGGCGCCTCGACCTGGTCGTGGACGACGCGGGAGGCGTGGTGGTCAACGCCGTGCACCTAGGGGTGGGTGCCGAGGCGGCCGAGAAGGCGACTGCGCTCAAGGACCGGCTGGGCCGGGTCGCCTATGCGGTCGGCAGCGTGGCCGCTGGTGCCGGCGCCACCGGGTGGCACCTGCAGGTCACCGTCGGCGGAGTCGTGCTGCAGGTCGATCGCGAGGTGCTGATGGTGGCGGTGGCCAACGGGCGCACCATCGGCGGTGGCGCGCCGCTCGCGCCGGACGCGTCGCCGGACGACGGGCTGGTCGACGTGGTGGTCGCAACCTCGACCGGCCCGCTGGCCCGGCTGGGCTTCGCGAAGGCACTGCGGGACGGCGAGCATGTGGAGCGGGACGACGTGCTGGTGGTACGCGGACGGACGGTGACCGTGACCGGCGACCCGTTCCCGCTCAACGCCGACGGCGAGCTGGACGGCCCGGTGTCGGCGCGGACCTGGACCGTCCGGCCGGCCGCCTGGTCGCTCGTCGTGCCCGGCTGACCGGCGTACCAAGATCCTTTGGACCCCGACGCACCACTCCTGCGGCGTGTCTGGTGCAGTGGCGTCCAGTCGATCTTGGGTGGCCTACATCCAGCGCCGGATCGGCTTGACGGCCGTCTCCAGCGCTCGCTGCGCCGCCGACCGGTTGCGCCACCGGGTGAGGTCGATCTCGACGCTGCGCGCGAAGTCGTCGTCCAGGTGGCCGTCGAGGGTTGCCGTCAGGTCGCGGTCCAGCGCGATCAGCACGACCTCCTCGTCGTGGTCGAGGGAGCGGCGGTTGAAGTTCGACGAGCCGACGACCGCGGCGGTGCCGTCGACCGTCATCACCTTCGCGTGCATCATCGACGGCTGAAAAGTCCAGACCGTGACACCGCACTCGACCAGGCGCTCGTAGACGCCCTCGCTGGTGAGCTGGGACACCCGCTTGTCGGCGTGCGGTCCGGGCACCAGGAGGTCGACGTCGACGCCGCGGGCGGGGGCCGCGCAGAGGGTCTCGATGAAGTCGTCGTCGGGCGCGAAGTAGGCCGTCGCGATCCGCAGCCGCTCCCGGGCCGACGCCAGCATGACGTGGAACGCCGACTGCATGTCGTCCCACCCGAGGCTGGCCGAGCCGCGGACGATCTGCACCGTGCTCGTGCCCCCCTGCGGCTGCACGGGGAACTCGTCGTCGTCGTCGAACAGCGGCCGCCCGGTCTCGGCCCAGTCCTGGATGAAGGCCGACTGCAGCCCGTCGACCGCCGGCCCCTCGACCCGCAGGTGGGTGTCGCGCCACTCGTTCTCGTTGCGCGCGTCGCCGCACCACTCCTGCGCGATGCCGACGCCACCGGTGAAGCCGACCCGCCCGTCCACCACGCAGACCTTCCGGTGCAGCCGGTGGTTGGACTTGAACGGCGACTTGAGCAGCGGCTTGCGGAACCACTCGACCTGGACGCCGGCCCGGTCCATCTGCTCGACCAGCGTCTTCTCGATCAGCCGACCACCCAGGGCGTCGATGAGCAGCCGGACCCGGACCCCCGCCCTGGCCCGGTCGGACATCGCCTCGGCGAACTCCACCGCGATGTCGCCCTGCCAGTAGACGAAGGTCATCAGGTCGATCGTGGCCTCGGCGCCGCGGATCGCGTCGAGCATGGCCGGGAAGATCTGGTCGCCGTTGCGGAGCACCTCGATGGAGTTGCCCTCGGTGAACGGCGTGCCGATCACCACCTCGAGTCGGCGGCGGAGTACGTCGACCTGGTCGCTCACTCGAGGGTCCTTCCAGTCGGGACTGCGGTGCACACGGCCACTGCTCATCGCAGGCCGCGTCGTGCAGCCTCCAAACCCGCCTGGAAACGTGTCGTCGCGCCCAGGTCGTCCATCAGCGCCGCGATCCGCCGCCGTACGGTGCGCAGCGAGATGCCGAGGTGGCGGGCGATGCTCTCATCCTTGAGGCCGAGCTGGAGCAGGTCGAGGACGGCGCGGACGTCCTCGTCGTGGGTGGCGGGGCCCTGGAGGGAGGTCCGGGCCGGCAGCGGGGTGCCGCGGGTCCAGTACTGGTCGAACAGCTGGCGCACGAGGGCCACCAGGGCCGGCGCCCGGACCAGCAGAGTGCCCGCCGACCCACCGCCCCAGGCCGAGGACACCAACGCGATCTCGGTCCCGAACACCGCGATGGCCGGCAGTGTCTGGCTCATCAGCCGCACGTCCTCGCCGGCGTCGGACCACTGGCGGACGTAGGCCAGCCGGGCCGGGTCGCCCAGCACGTCGGTGGGGTAGAGCCCGCGCATCGGACGGCCCTTGGCGAGCTGGTGGGTCACCAGGTCCACGTACGTCGGTGCGTCGACCTCGATGTTGACGGCCGGGTGGCAGGAGAGCACCTCACCCGTCGTACCGCGTTGGATGTCCTCGACGGCGGCGAACGACTCGTCCATGCTCAGCAGCTCGAACGGCATGCTGGACCAGGCGCGGGACTGGCCCACCATGTGGTCGGCGGCGAAGCCGGACAGGCTGGCCCGGACGGCGTCCAGCCGGGACCGGCGCTCCTCGAGCTCAGAGAGCTCGACGTGCACGAGCGCGGCCAGCGTGGTCGCCGGCGAGGCCAGCGCGAGCCCGGCGCCGGCCCGGGTGACCAGGCCGACTCGGAGCAGGTCGTCGACCGCGGTCGCCACCATCTCGGGCTGCAGGTCGAGGTGGCGAGCCAGCTGCTCGCGGTCGAGATCGGGGTTGCGCAGCATGGCCCGGTAG
>JAVEDA010000314.1 GCA_030841195.1 Actinomycetota bacterium
CGGGCAGCCGCCAGGTCGTCGGCCGACGGTGGTTGCAGGCCCGGGACCTCTCCGGGCAGCAGGTGCCGCGCCCCCAGCAGCTCGCCGGTGCCGAGGTCGACCGTCGAGCCGACCGCGTTGACGACGACCAGCGCGCCGACCGTGGTGCCGTCCGGCAGCACCTCGCTGGCCGAGCCCACCCCGCCCTTGAGGCCTCCCGCCACCGCGCCGGTGCCCGCCCCGACACAGCCGGCGAGGACCGCTGCCCCACCCGTCGGCCCGGCCGCCTGGTCGTGGGCCAGCCCGCCGAAGGACGCGTCCGGGCGGGCCGTGAAGTCGCCGCCGCGGCCGAGGTCGAACACCACTGCTGCCGGCACGATCGGCACCACCTGGCCGGGCTCCGGCCCGACCGGATAGCCCACGCCGGCCGCGGCCAGCCGCGCCATCACGCCGTCGGCAGCGGCCAGCCCGAAGGCGCTGCCGCCGGTGAGCAGCACCGCGTGCACCCGCTGGACGTTGTTGCGGGGGTCCAGCAGGTCGGTCTCCCGGGTGCCCGGGCCGCCACCGCGCACGTCCACACCACCGACCGCCCCGGCCGGCCCGGTGAGCACGACGGTCGACCCGGTGAGCCATCCCTCGCCCACGCGCTGCACGTGCCCGACGCGCAGGCCGACGACGTCGACCAGCGAGTTCGTCGGGCCGGTACGCCGGTCGCTCACCGCCCTGCCCCGTTCAAGAAGCGGCGGGCCGCCTCGACGTAGACCCGGGTCGCGAGCAGCACGTCGGCCACCGCCACGAACTCGTCCGCCTGGTGCGCGATCCACTTGCCACCCGGCCCGTAGACGACCGTCGCCAGTCCGGCGTCGCGGGCCAGGATCGTGCCGTCCGTCGCGCCCGGCACCCCGCCGTACGTCGCCGGGGATCCCGTCACGGCCTCGTGCGCCGCGGCCACCGCGACCACGACCGGGTGGTCCCGCGCGGTGTCCACCGGCGGCCGGTCGTCCACGACGACCACCGCGACACCGACGCCGGCCGGCTCGGCGACACCGCGGGCAGCAGCCGCTACCTCGCGCACCAGCGCCTGGTGGTCGACCTCCGGCACCGTGCGGACGTCCAGGCAGAGCGTGGCGCGGGCCGGGATCACGTTGATCTGGTCGGTGTCCCCCGCGACCAGGACCGTCGGCGTGACGTACGCCGGGCCGAGGTGCTCATGCGTCCCGTACCGCGACTGGAGGCCGGCCTCGACGGCAGCGAGGGCACCGACGATCTCGGCCGCGACGGTGATCGGGTTGCGCGCGTGCTGCGGCATCGCGCCGTGCGCCATCGCCCCCGTCAGCTCCAGTCGCAGCCGGATCGCGCCCTTGGCCACCGCGCACACCTCGCCGCCTTCCGGTTCGCAGACGATGACGCCGTCGATCTCACCACCCACCAGCGACCGCCAGCTCGCCGCGAAGTGCTTGGCCCCGAGCATCAGACCCTCCTCGTCGACCAGCACGGCGACGACGACGCGTCCCGGGAACGGCCCGGCCTGCTGCAGCGCGCGCACCGCATGCAACATCGCGGCGACCCCCGACTTCATGTCGGCGCTGCCGCGGCCCCAGATCCGGCCGTCTCTCAGCTCGGCGCCGAACGGGTCGACCGACCACGAGGCGAGGTCGCCCTCGGTCACGACGTCGGTGTGCCCCTCGAACATCAGGGTCGGCCCCGGACCCCCGCCACCCTCGACCACCGCGATGACGTTCGGCCGCCCCGGCGCCACCTCGACGACCGTCACCGGCCAGCCCCAGGTGCGCATCTGCTGCTCCACGACGGCTGCGGCGGCCGCCTCGCCGGCGCCAACGGCCGGGTCGTGGACGCTGCGGGCCCGGACCAGCTCTCGGGTCAGCTCGACGACCCCCTCGTCGTCCACGACGGAAGCCTCCTGGCCGGACGTCATGTCCGCAGTCTGCCCGGCGGCTGAACGGTGCGCTGAGCGCGGTTACCCCAGGTGGGTGAGATGTGCCCGTTTCGCCTGCGGTCGACCGGTGCGTCCCCCTATCCTCCCAAGCGATGAGGGCGCGCGGCACCGATGCCGCCACCCACGAACGGGGAGCACAGAAATGGGCCGACTGCGCCTGACCGCATTCAGACTCACCACCGTCGTCGCCGCCGTGACGGTGGTCGCGGTCGCCGTGTCCGTGCCGGCCTCCGCGTCGGTCGCGCAGACCAAGACTCAGGTGGTGCGGTCCTTGCTGTCGGGCACGCAGATCGGCGACGGCTGGCACAAGTACGCCGGCGGTGACGGCTCCGCCGCCGAGGTGGGCGGCTGCCTCACCGAGGCCACGCCCTCGGCCGGGTTGCGGTTCACGGCCAGCCGCTCCTTCCAGTACCAGACCACCGCGGCCTTCGCCGACGAGACGGTGTACGCCTTCGGCACTGCGACGTCCGCGCGGCGGGACTTCAACGCGTCGAAGCGCCTGCTCGACAGCTGCTCGTCCTTCACGATCGACGGGAACACCTGGACCGTCGCCCGGATGCCGGTCGCCGCGATTGCCGACCAGACGGTGCGCTACCGCTTCAACGGCTCGGTCCCGGACGCCGCCGGCAACAAGATCCCGGTGGTCCTCTTCGTCGTGGTGACCCGGTACGGCCGGCAGGAGGTCACCACCTCGCTGGGCGTCGGCGGCACGCTGACCTCGACCGATCGCACGAGCTTCGGCAAGGCCTCGGTGCGACTGTGCCGGATGGCGACCGTGAAGGTGGCCAACCGGCTGGGTCGTTAGCGTCGCGGCCGATGGCTATCCTCAGCGCTGGACGAGAGGGGTCCGGTGCGCAGCACCCTGCACGACATCGACGAACAGCTGCTCGCGCAGATGCGCGACCACGCTTTGGCGTATGCCTCGTCGACGCCGGTACGACGAGTGGCGGTGGTCGCGAACGCACCTCTCCAGCCCAGCGAGGAGCGGCGTGACCTGATCGACTCCTCCGACCTGGTCATCCGGTGCAACTCGTTGGCCCTGGACCACGTCAAGGGCCCGCCGTGCGTCGGCACCAGGACCAACGTCGTGGTGGCAGCCCGCACCACCCGCCCGACGCCCGGGTTCCTGCAGGACTACCGCAACCGCGCCTACTTCGTGGTCGACGTCTTCCACCTGACCGTGCCGGACCCGCCCGGCTGGCCGACGTACTGGCCCTCGGACCTCGGTGCCTGGCTGCTGCCCAACCGCGCGTTCGGGCTGCCGCTGAAGTACCTGCTCCACCCGGAGCGTGCAGGGCTCGGCCTGGCTCCGACGACGGGGACGCAGGCCGCCTACCTCGCGTACCGGCTGTTCCCGGAGGCGGACATCGTCCTGACCGGATTCTCGTTCCTCGACGACCCCGGGCAGCGGAGCTGGGGCTACCACCTGCCGGGCCTC
>JAVEDA010000315.1 GCA_030841195.1 Actinomycetota bacterium
TCCTGTGGCAGAGCGCCCATTCGGAGTTCTACTTCTGCGAGGCCTACTGGCCGGACTTCCGCAAGGTGGACTTCCTGCGCGCGATCCGGTCCTACTCGGCCCGGCAGCGTCGCTTCGGCGGCTGACCGCCGGGGGTCCGTGTCGGTCGGGTGACCGACCCGCGTGTCTGCGCAGCCGGGAGCCCGGCCCGGCGTACCGTCCCGAAGCAGCGGACGGCAACCGCGCCGGACGCTCGGGAGGCCCACTCCGTGCTGTGTCGCGTGCTCGTCCAAGGCGCAGGAGAGAGGGCCGGCGACCGGTCCTCGGGCCCGGTCCCGGCCTTCGGAACTCACCCGCGCGAGGTCGGTGGCTGCCGGCCCCGCAGTCGGGTGCCCGGGTAAAGGGGAACCCCAACGTGGCTGTTGCCGACCACCAGCGCACCTTCGTCCTCGACACCAGCGTGCTGCTCGCCGATCCGCTCGCACTGCTGCGCTTCGAGGAGCACGAGGTGGTGGTGCCCGTCGTGGTCATCACCGAGCTCGAGGGCAAGCGTGCCCATCCGGAGCTCGGCTACTTCGCCCGACAGGCGTTGCGGCTGCTCGACGACCTGCGGGTCGAGAACGGGCGGCTGGACGAGCCGGTGCCGGTGGGCGAGGTGGGCGGGACCGTGCGGGTCGAGCTCAACCACACCGACGCCTCGGTGCTGCCCGCGGGGTTCCGGCCGGCCGGCCGGACGGGCGACAACGACACGACGATCCTCGCGGTCGCGCGCAACCTGGCCGAGGAGGGGGCGCGGGTCACCCTGGTCAGCAAGGACCTGCCGATGCGGGTGAAGGCCAGCGCGGTGGGGCTCGTTGTTGAGGAGTACCGCGGACCCGGCAAGGTCGACGCCGGGTTCACCGGGATGTCCGAGGTCAGCGTCACCGGCGAGCTCGTCGACGAGCTCTACGAGGCGGACCGGATCGACCTGGTCGAAGCACGCGACCTGCCGTGCAACACCGGGCTGGTGCTGGTCTCCGACCGCGGCAGCGCGCTGGGCCGGGTGACTCCCGAGAAGCAGGTGCGGCTGGTCCGCGGTGACCGCGACGCGTTCGGGTTGCACGGCCGCAGCGCCGAGCAGCGCATCGCGCTGGACATCCTGCTCGACCCCGATGTCGGCATCGTGTCTCTCGGCGGGCGGGCCGGCACCGGCAAGTCCGCGCTCGCACTGTGCGCCGGGCTGGAGGCCGTGATGGAGCGACGGCAGCACCGCAAGGTCGTGGTGTTCCGGCCGCTCTACGCCGTCGGTGGCCAGGACCTCGGCTACCTGCCGGGCAGCGAGTCGGAGAAGATGAACCCCTGGGGCCAGGCGGTGTTCGACACCCTCGGCGCACTGGTCACCGGCGACGTGGTGGACGAGATCATGGACCGCGGCATGCTCGAGGTCCTGCCGCTGACCCACATCCGTGGCCGGTCGTTGCACGACGCGTTCGTCATCGTCGACGAGGCGCAGTCGCTGGAGCGCAACGTGCTGCTGACCGTGCTGTCCCGGGTGGGGCAGGGCTCCCGGGTGGTGCTCACCCATGACGTGGCCCAGCGCGACAACCTGCGGGTCGGCCGTTACGACGGGGTCGCCTCGGTCATCGAGGCGCTCAAGGGTCACCCGCTGTTTGCCCACGTCACGCTGTCCCGGTCGGAGCGGTCGCCGATCGCGGCCCTGGTCACCGAGCTGCTCGAGGACCTGCCGGCCTAGCCGCGCCAGTCGGTTCGAGACGCCGGTCACGGAATGTCACCGGCGTCTCGGCTTGTCGCGGTTGCACGAACAAGTGTGATGGAGCCCACGTGCCCAGAATTGGCTATTCCCCTCGGTGTTCACGCACTCTCGAGTGGTAAGACCCCAGGCGTCCTGGTCACGGTCTTGTCACCCACAGTGACGACGAGGCTGGTTCCATCCCCTCCGACCGACGCTGCGTCCCGCCTCCCTCGAGGAGCTCCACCCGGAGGCCGGTGACCGGGGTGACGTCACGCCCGCCACGCATGAGGTGGCGGGCATGCGCCGGAAGGACCGCCACATGCACCGCAGACCCCGCACGTTCCCGAGCAGGCTGGCCCACGGGCTGGTCGGCGCGGCCACGGTCGTGGTCGCCGCCCTGGCCGTGATCCTCGGCGTCGACTCCTGGTCCGCCGCGGGGGAGCAGCAGACGGTGGAGCCCCAGGCCAGCACCCGGATCGAGGTGTCGGCCGACACCCCGGACGGCGCGGTCGACAAGCCGGCAGCCGGTCAGGCTCGGCGTGAGCAGGTGGCCGAGCAGCAGCGGCAGAAGGCCGCGCGGGCAGTCCGCGAGGCCCGGCAGAAGCGGGACCGCGCGGCCCGGTCGGCGTCGCGCACCGTGTCCTACGGCGACCCGCACCGCATCGCCGCGTCGATGATGTCCGAGCGCTACGGCTGGGGCTCGGGCGAGTACTCCTGCCTCTCTTCTCTCTGGGGGCACGAGTCCGGCTGGGACGTGCACGCCGAGAACCCGTCCTCGGGTGCCTACGGCATCCCGCAGGCACTGCCGGGAAGCAAGATGAGCAGCTACGGGTCGGACTGGCAGGACAACGCGGTCACCCAGATCGAGTGGGGCCTGGCCTACATCGACCAGAGCTACGGCACCCCGTGCGGCGCCTGGTCCACCTTCCAGTCCCAGGGCTGGTACTGACGGGGTGAGTCAGCGGTAGGCGGCCTTCGCTACGTACGCCGGGGGGAGCTCGGGCAGCGGCCACGTCGGGTCCGGTGCCCACGTCTCCCACCCGTCGCAGAACGGAGACGCCCACCGGCGTACGACGTCCTCGACGGCGGCCGCGTCACCTACGATGGCCGCTGCCTCGGCCGCGCTGAACCGCCCGGCGCGGACCGCGGCCGCGAGCTCGTCCTCGTCCTTGCGCACGACGCTGCGGTCCGGCTGCACCACGAGGTCGAGCACGTGGTCCTGCGTGACCACCTCGTGGTCGCGCCGCTCGTGCACCGACTCCAGGTTGACGTACCACCCGCGGAAAGCCCCGTCGTCGCCCCGGAACACCCACACCGACCACGGCACGCCGGCCGGGGCGACCTTGAGGATCCCGGGGCCGTGCCAGGTGTCCAGCCGGTTGGCCCGGCCGTGCCGGTCGATGTCGAACCGCTCAGCCACCGGCACCGACCGCAGGTCGCCACCGTCAGCGAGCACCGGCCGAAGCAACGTCGTCCCCGCCGGCAACCAGGCAACAAGCCCATGCGAGTCGTCGCGTACCACCCGCATCGGCCGGACGGACTCGCTGGAGTGCCGCGGCCGGGTATACCGCCACACCACGGTCTCGCCCGGCGACCACCACGCCGGCT
This sequence comes from Actinomycetota bacterium, assembly GCA_030841195.1. Classification (GTDB taxonomy): domain Bacteria; phylum Actinomycetota; class Actinomycetes; order JACCUZ01; family JACCUZ01; genus JAVEDA01. The sequence goes on from JAVEDA010000315.1 coordinate 3,320, forward strand.
CCGTCACGGGTGCGTCATGCCGAGCACGTCGAGAGCGGCGTCCAGCTGCTCCTCGGTGAGGGTCCCGTTCTCGACGTACCCCTGCTCGACCACCACCTGCCGGATCGTCTTGCGCTCGGCCAGCGACTGCTTGGCGACCTTCGCGGCCGCCTCGTAGCCGAGGTAGCGGTTGAGCGGCGTGACCACCGACGGCGACGACTCGGCCAGCTCGCGGCACCGCTCGACGTCCGCGGTGATGCCGTCGATGCACCGGTCGGCGAGCA
>JAVEDA010000320.1 GCA_030841195.1 Actinomycetota bacterium
TCAGATCCACCCGGGCGTCCCCGTCCAGCGCATACGGGTCCACCCCGGACAGCAGGCCGACCGCGAACCCGAGCGGCACCGGCAGCCCCAGGTCCGCCACCCCCGCCACCAACCCGGCCGAACCCTCGGTCCCGAGCAGACCCAGCAACCCCAGCTCCGCATCCAACGACGCCGCGAAGTCCGGCTCCACATCGAGCACCGGATCCACCATCGAGGTCATGCCAGCACGCTAGACAGAGGGTCGGACACAACCCTCACCGCGACGGGACCAGAAACCCTTTGTCCACAAGGGTTCCCGTCATCCACAGGCCAGACTGCGTCTGTTGGCACTGCCTAGCGCGAAACAAGTTCGCTTCGCTGTGCCTCGACAACTACGTTCACCGATGTGACGTGGGCAAGCGTTCCCGTGCTGTGGCTCGTTGGCCCTTCAGGCGTCGGCAAGACGACCGTCGGCCGTGAGATCTGCGCGCGGCTCGGAGATTCGGGCCTGAGCTGCGCGTTGATCGACACCGACATGATCGGTCTTTGCCTGCCGTCCAACGAACACGACCCGGAGCACCACAACCTCAAAGCGCGGAATCTGGGCGCTCTGTGGCCCGTCTTCCACGAGGCGGGCGCGCAGTGCCTGATCTTGACGGGAGGAATCGAGGAGCCTGATCAGGTTGCGCCGTACGTCGAGCGCCTTCCCGGTGCCGACGTCACCGTGTGCCAACTGACCCTGAGCGAAGCGGAGCACCGTGCGCGCATTGCTGAGCGCAACGGTAGGTCGGTCGCCTGGGTAGATGACCTCATCGCCGAGGGTGATGAGTTGAACGGGGTGGATTTCGCCGCTGTGCGGGTCGATACGGGAGGGCTTTCCGTGGCGGAGTCTGCGACGCAGATCCTGCAGGCAGCGGGAGACTGGCCGGGTGTCGCGTGAGCGCCGTGCCGATCCTATGGCTCCATGACGCGACGGCTGGCGACGGCAAGTCCGGCATCGGATGGGAGCTGCTCGTCGGAACATCTCGAGATGGAATCAAGACCGCCTATGTCGACCTCGAGTACGTCGGCGCGTTCGCGCCCACACCGGTGGGCGATCCTGGCAACCATCGCCTCAAGATCGGGATGCTTGCCGCGATGTGGCCCGCCTATCAATCCACAGGTGTCCGCTGCATCGTCGCCTTCACCTCGACGGGTGTCGCCGATGTCGCAGACATCCTGCGCGAGAGCATCCCCGATGCGGTCGTGACCACGTGTCGAGCAGACGACGCCGAGACCGTGAAGACGCAACCGGACGCGGTGCCGGACGTGGCGGTCGACACCACCGGTCTTGGTGTCGACGAGGTTGCGGAGGCGGTCCGCGCCGCAGCCCGGAACTGGCCCTTCGGCGACCTGGAGGGATCGGCGCTGAGGGGCGGATGAGCGTCAGGAGTCACTGATGGGCCCGGGTCGGCCCAGGTGAAATCCTTGTGCGAAGTCCACGCCTTCGGCCCGCAACAGGTTCAAAGCCTGTTCGTCTTCAACGCCTTCTGCGATCGTCTTGAGGCCGAATGCGTGAGCCAGGCTGACAATTGCCTTGACGACGTGAAGGTTGTCGGAATTCGCGACCAGGTCACGGACGAATTCGATATCGATCTTGAGGTGGGTTATGGGCAGCTTCTTCAGGTAGGTGAAGCTGCCGAAGCCAGTTCCGAAGTCGTCGAGGGCCAACCCGCAGCCAAGTGCGGACAGCCCCCGGGCGAAGGCTTCGCCGGTGGTGATGTCATGCATGAGTGCGGTCTCGGTGATCTCGAAGACGAGGTCGGCCGGATCCGCGCGCGCCTCCCGGATCTGCTGCTCGATGAAGGGCAGGAGGTCTGAGGTGCCGATCGAGGCGGCGGAGAGGTTCACCTCGATCACTTGCCGTCCCGTTGCGGCACGTCGGGTGGCCTGGGTGATGACCCAACGGTCGATCTCACCGATCAGCCCATACCTCTCCGCCACCGGCAGGAAGCTGCCGGGCATGATGACTTCGTTGTCGCGTCCGATCATGCGCAGGAGCAACTCCTCACTGGCCCGGCCGTCGGCAAGCGGCACGATGGGCTGGGAGTACAGGACGAGCCGGTTCTCGTCGATCGCGTCGCGGATGCGTCCGATCCACGTGAGGGCGTCGAGCTCTCGTTGGGCGGCCGCCTGCTCTTTCTTCTCGTTGGTGATGTCACGGAAGACGACGACGACACCTTGGGCGGTCGGTCCGCTTCGAAGTGGTGCCGAGGAACAGGAAACGGGGAAGATCGAACCATCCTTGCGGGTGAAGGCATCGTCGAGAGTCCGAACGCTCCGGCCTTCATTGCGGACCTGGAGTAGGGAGCAGTCTTCGGTCGGGACCTTTCTGCCGTCGGCCCGCTGGAAGTGGACGGTCGCATGCATCGGTTTGCCGCGTAGCTCGTCCTCGGTCCACCCAAGCATCGACGCCGCGGCAGGGTTCAGGTAGGTCACGAGACCATCTGCGTCTAGGGCGTAGAGCCCCTCCGCCATGTTGTCCATGACCACGGCCCGGAACTCTTCGGCTTCCTTCCGTTCGGTGATGTCGACCACGACGTTGCCGACGCCGATGATCTCGCCATCGATGTGCACCGGGTAGTAGCTGGCAAGCCAGTGGCGCATGCGTTGCGGGTCCGCGGCACTCGGTCTGCTGATGTCCACGTTGCTCACCGTTTCGCCCGCGAGGACGCGTCGATAGACGTTCCCGAGGTGTGGCCAAAGGTCGGGCACGAGCTCCGCGACGCTACGGCCGATGCTCTCTTCGACGGTCCGGCCGTTGACGTCGGCCAGCATCTGATTGATCCGAACGACCCTGAGATCGCGATCGACCAGCTTGAAACCGACTGGGGTAGCAGCCGCGATCCCCTGCAACAGGGTGACCGTCTCCGTGGCCTCCCGCTCCGCGCGGCGCAGAGCGAACTCCTGCTGCTTCTGGTCTTCGATGTCGGTCGCTGTGCCAATCCACAGATCGATCTCGCCAGCGGCATCGCGCAGAGGAGTGGCGCGAAAGGAATGCCATCTGAAGACCCCGTCGAAGCGGCGAATCCGATACTCCAGCAGGTAGTCCCTGCCGGTCCTCGTCGCATGTTGCCAGGACCGTGCGGCCCGCTCGGCGTCCTCGGGATGGACGAGCGTGACCCAGTTCCAGTCGTAGTTGGTCTCTCGCGGGCAGCCCGTGTAGTCCGTGCCCTGGCGGTTGAAGTATGTGGTTGCGCCGTCGGGTGACGCGGTCCACACGATGTGTGGGATCGACTCGGTGATCATCTCTGCGTACTGCCGGTCCAGGACAGCGCCGTCAAACCACGCCACGCCGAGGTCGGGCCCAGCGGTCGAGGAGAGCGAGGAAGTCGTCACGCAACGAAATGTCGGTACGCACCCCGGGAGTGCCAACAGGGTCTTTGGTCCTGTCTCAGTCGGGACCTTCGTCACCACCCTCGGGCACCGGCTCGTAGAGCCGGGCAGCCGCTTGCCGTGAGATCTTCATGCGCCTCGCCACGTCCGTCAGCGACAGGCCACCCTCATCGACAAGCGCGCGCACGACACCGGCACGCATCGAGGCGATGGCGCGCTCGTACTCACGAAACGCGTCAGCCGCGCTCAGGCGTGTCTCCCGCCCGCCGGCGACGATCAACTCATCGACGACATCGACGATGGAACGACCCGCGTTCCGCGCCTCACAGCCCTCCCGTAGCGCACCTACCGCGGTCTCGATCGCCAGGCAGGCCTGGCGTCCAGCGTCTGCGACCCGCTCGACCGCTTCGACGAACCAATCCTCCGTCATCGAGTACTCACAAGACGCACAAGTCCACCTTCGCTTGACCGGGCTTGAATTCCGCCGAGCTCATCGGTCCAGCCCTCTCCACTCGACGCGAGACAAGGGTCAGGCTGCGGGGCCGTACAGCCGCAGCTCGCGTTCCTTGAGAAGCAGCTTCCAGCCGTCGAACGCTTTCGGCTTCTTCCGCGACAACCCCGGGGTCCAGATCAGGTAGGTGCCGGGCTGGCCCGTCGCGACCGGCGGCGCCTTCAGCGCGTGGCCGACCTTCTCGACCTTGGTGTGCACCACCAGCCCGCCGCCCTCCGGCTCGCGGGTGTAGATGCCCAGCACCAGCGAGTCACGGTCGTCGGTGACGATGGTGTCGACCGCGGCGTCGTGCTCGTGCAGGTAGGCACGCATGGCGTTCCATGCGTGGTCGCGCGGGTTGCGGGCGATCAACGGCAGGATCGGGACAACCGCGACCGCCAGGCCGACGACTGCCACCGCCGCGGTCACCGCCATCCCGAGGCTGCGCCGCTCCGACGGCAGTCGGTCACGCACCCGCGCCAAGAGCCAGGACACGAAGCCGGCCGCGCCGAGCACCAGCGCGGGCAAGGCGGGCACCCAGTAGCGCATCAGCGACGCGTTGATCCGGATGAAGCCCGGATCGAGCAGGCCGGACACCAGGGTCAGCGGGACCCACAGGACCAGGAACCAGGCCAGGAGCAGCACGTGCGCCCGCCGGCGTACGACGAGTGCACCAAGCACCATCAGCAGCACCGTCGTGAGCACGACCGCCGTCTGCGGGTAGACCTCCACGATCCGCGGGAAGCGCAGCAGCGCGTCGGTGCGGGTGATGGGTGTCAGCGGCGCGCTGCCGTGCTCGCCGTCGACCTTGAGACGGGCCAGCGGGTCGCCGTGCGCCCACTGGGCGAGCACCATCTCGAGCACCAGGCAGCCGAGCATCGGCAGCGCGACCTGCACCCACCGGCGCAGCGGCAGCCGCCAGGCCAGCAGCACACCCACCAGCAGCGGGTAGAAGAAGACCGACAGCTCGCGCACCAGGTAGGCCCAGCCGAGGCAGAAGCCGGCCAAGAGGAACCACCACTGACCCGCTCCGTCACCCGGCCGGCCGCCACCGTCGCCACGGCGCCCGGCAGCGCCGATCAGCAGCGCGAACCCCGCGGTGACGAACGCGGTCGACGGGATGTCAGGCAGCAGCTGCCAGCTGGTCATCCGCTCGGTGCCGGCCTTGATGACGGTGTCGACCAGCACCGGGTGGAAGATCAGCAGCACCGTCGCCGCGGCGCCGGTCCAGCGGTCGAACAGCACGGTGCCCAGCGCGAAGACAGCGACCACGAGCAGGATCGCGGTGAGGAACGGCCAGGCGTAGTAGGCGACCTGCCCGTAGCCGAACAGCTCGAGAAAGCCACGCACCGGCAGCAGGTTGCCGATCCGCAGCGCGTGGTGGTCCAGCGGAACGTGCGGGAAGTCGCGGGCGTCGTTCAGCACGAGGATGCCGTCGTTCCAGCGCGGGGCCGGCCGGACGGTGAACGTGACGACCAGGTGCACCAGCACCAGCCCGAGACCGATCGCCCAGGTCGGCACCGCGGCCAGGAACGTACGCCGGGGAGCGGCCCCGCCGGTCTCGGCGGGCGTCGCGGTGGTGGCTGCCGTCACGTCGTCACGGCACAGCGCTGGAGGACGCCATCGTGGCCGGCTCGGCCGGCACCTGCAGCGGCGCGCCGGTGGCGGCTCGCACCTCGTCGACAGTCACCCCGGGCGCCAGCTCACGCAGCACCAGGCCACCCGACGGCCCGTCGACGACGTCGATGACGGCCAGGTCGGTGATGACGCGGTCGACGACGCCGCGACCCGTGTAGGGCAACGTGCACTCCTGCACGATCTTGTGGGTGCCGTCCTTGGCCACGTGCTCCATGACCACGACGACCCGCTTGGCCCCGTGCACCAGGTCCATCGCGCCGCCCATGCCCTTGACCATCTTGCCGGGGATCATCCAGTTGGCGAGGTCGCCGCCGGCCGACACCTGCATGGCGCCGAGGATCGCGGCGTCGATGTGGCCGCCCCGGATCATCCCGAACGACGTGGCCGAGTCGAAGAACGAGGCGCCTGGCAGGAGCGTCACCGTCTCCTTTCCCGCGTTGATGAGGTCGGCGTCCTCGTCGCCCTCGAGCGGGTACGGGCCGACGCCGAGGATGCCGTTCTCGCTCTGCAGCGTGACGTGCACGCCCTCCGGCAGGTAGTTGGGCACGAGGGTCGGCAGGCCGATGCCGAGGTTGACGTACTGGCCGTCTTCGAGCTCCTGCGCGGCGCGAGCCGCCATCTGCTCACGGGTCAGTGCCATGGCTCAGGCCTCCTGTCGCGGGCGCGTCGTCCGGCGTTCGATCCGCTTCTCGACGTCCGGGCCCACGTCCACGACTCGCTGCACGAAGACACCCGGCGTGTGCACGTCCTCGGGGGCGATCTCGCCGACCTCGACCAGGTTCTCGACCTGGGCGATGGTCACCCGGCCGGCCGTCGCGCACAGCGGGTTGAAGTTGCGGGCGCTCTCGCGGTACACCAGGTTGCCCGACCGGTCGCCCTTCCAGGCGTGCACGAGGGCGAAGTCGGTGACGATCGACTCCTCCAGCACGTAGGTGCGGGTCTCGCCGCCGAGCACGAAGTCGCGGGTCTCCTTCGGCGGCGACGACACGGTGACCGCACCGACGGAGTCGTAGCGCCACGGCAGGCCGCCCTCGGCCACCTGAGTGCCGACGCCGGTCACCGTGTAGAACGCGGGGATCCCGGCCCCGCCCGACCGCAGCCGCTCGGCCAGGGTGCCCTGCGGCGTGAGCTCCACCTCGAGCTCGCCGGAGAGGAACTGCCGGGCGAACTCCTTGTTCTCCCCGACATAGGACGCGATCACCCGGGCGATCCGGTGGTCGGACAGCAGGATCCCCAGTCCCCAGTCGTCGACGCCGCAGTTGTTCGACACGACGTGCAGGTCCGTCGTGCCCGCGTCGTGCAGGGCAGCGATCAGCTGGGTGGGCACGCCGCAGAGGCCGAATCCGCCGACGGCCAGCGATGCGCCGTCGGTGATGTCGGCCATCGCAGCGGCGGCGGACTCGGAGACCTTGTCGGCGGGCCGCAACGCGGCCGCGGCGTCCTGGGAGGCGGGGTTGGTCGGCACGTCGGCGACTCTAACGAACCCGTGCGAGGGTCCGTCAGGAGCAGATGTTCTGGTCGGCGGAGCGCACGTCGAGCGTCTCGGTCGGCGACGGGGTGCCGGTCGAGCCGGTCACCTGCACCGCCACGACGTCCGGCGAGTCCGCTCCGACGATCACCCGCAGGGTCGACCCGAGCGAAATGTCGTCTGTGACCGTCGAGCCGGTGATCGACGCGCCCAGGGTGCGCCCCGACTCGTCGTACGCCGGGTCGTGCTGGACCTGCGTGGTCGGGTAGTCGGACCGGTCCGCGTCGCCGACCTTGACCACCACGAACCCGGCGGCCCGCAGCTTGTCGGCGAGGTTCTTGGCGGCACCGGTGACGCCGGAGCCGTTGAGCACCTCGACCCGGATGTTCTCGGGCGGCGTGACCAGCGGCGGGCCGCTCGGAGTTGCGGTCGCGGTCGGCTTGGGCTCCTTGCCCGGCAGCGCCTGGTCCAGCCGCAGCGAGTTCCAGACCTCGGCGGCCTTCGGCTTGAGCTGCACCCGGTTCGGGTCGGCAGGGAACGGCTCGTTCGGAGCGGTGAGGAAGGTGACGTTCTTGGTGTCGATCCCCTTGACGTCCTGGGCCAGCTTGCGCAGCGCGTTCAGGCTGCCCAGCCCGGGGTCGGTGGTGATCGAGTTCGTGGCCGCGCCGAGGAAGGACAGCAGCCGGTCCGGCCGGAGCAGCAGCCCCTTGCTCTTGATCTTGGTGACCATGGAGCCGAGGAACGCCTGCTGGCGCGAGATCCGGTCGATGTCGCCGCCGTTGCCCAGCGCGTGCCGGGTGCGCACATAGGCCAGCGCCTGCTTGCCCTGGACGTTGTGGATGCCCTTGGTGAGCACCAGGTGCGACTGCGGGTCGTTCACGTCCTCCGGCACGCAGACCTTGACGCCGCCGAGGGCGTTGACCATGTCCTTGAAGCCGCCGAAGTCGACGACCACGTGGTGGTCGATCCGGATGTCGGTGAGGTGCTCGACGGTCTTGATGGTGCAGGCCGCGCCGGCCTCGGAGAACGCCGAGTTGAACATCGCGAGCGTCTGCGCCGGCACCACGGTGCCGTCGTTCCGCTTGCAGCTCGGGATCGGCACCATCGTGTCGCGGGGGATGCTCACCATCACTGCGCTCTGCCGGTCGGCAGCGAGGTGCAGCAGGATCGTGGTGTCCGAGCGCCGGCCGGCGACGTTGCTGTTCTCCGCCGCCTTCCCGGACCGCTCGTCCGAGCCGAGCAGCAGGATGTTCAGGGGCTCCTGGGGGGCGTCCGGCACCTTGACCTTCGTCGGCCGGTCGCCGCCGATCAGGTTGTCGACGTTCTCCTGGGTGATGTTCCCGTTCAGCTTCTGGTAGACGACGAACGCGCTCACCGAGCCGGTGACCAGCAGCACCGCCACCGTGACGCCCAGCGCCGTCACGACCCGGCGCCAACGGGCGCGGCGGGCAGCGTGGCGCGCACGTGGGGCGTGTCGTCGGGCGGCGGAACGGGGCACGCAAGTCCTGTCGTCGGGCGCACCCGGCGGCCACGGGGGAGGCGGCCAGCGGATCACCGGGGGGCAGGGCGATCGCGGGTGCGGCGGGGTCGACCGCCAATCCTAGTTCATCGTCCGTTCACCCCGACCCGCCGATCGACCAGGCCGGAATGTCCGGCGTGTCGGTGCCGACGGCCGCGACCAGCCCCTCCTGCCGTGCTCGGTCCGGCAGCCGGGTGGGGTCCAGGTGACGGCAGAGGACTGCTGTGACGTCGGTGGCCAGCGGGACCAGCAGGCCCGCGAGCACCGCGCGCAGGGAAGCCATCGGCTCGGCGACCAGCAGCCGGGCACCGGCAGGCAGCGGCGCGACGGCCCGCGCGGCG
>JAVEDA010000385.1 GCA_030841195.1 Actinomycetota bacterium
CGCCCAGGTGCTGTCGACGCTGCTGGACCGGCCGGCGCTGTTCCGCACCGAGCACGGCCGGTCGGCGTGGGAGCAGCGGGCCCGCGCGAACGTCACGGCCGAGCTGGGCCGGCTGCGCGCGACCTGACCGCCGGCGCTAGTTCGTCGAGTGGCGCGACCTAGTGGTACCAGTCGGCGTGTCGGCCACAAGGTTGCGCCTCTCGACGGAGAGTTCGACAAGCACGAAACTGCCGGCCCGTCCCGTCAGTGCGGGCCCGAATGCCGGACGCGGTCGCGGTCCGCGGCGAGGACCACCGCCTCGTAACCGATCAGTCCGGCCAGCACCACGAGCAGCACCCCTAGCGCCGCGACCGCCGGGAGCTGCGCCCCGACCGGCAGCAGGAGCAGCAGCGCCGCGGCGGCCACCAGGCGCTGTACGTTCCAGCCGCCGATGTTGCGCCGGCGCAGCGCGGACAGTGCGACCAGGTAGAGCACGGCGCCGCCGTACATCGCGACGAGCGGCACCCACGGGAGCGCGTCGCCGAGGTCGTGGTGCTCCGGGTCGGCGACGTACGCGAGGACCTTCTTCATGCCGAGCGCCAGGTAGACGATGCCGACCAGCATCGGGAAATGCAGGTAGGTGAACGAGTCCCGGGCCAGCCGGCTGCGGGGCTCGCCCTCCAGCCGGGACAGGACCCGCTCGGCGACCAGGGCGACCACGTCGAAGTAGACCCACCAGAGCGCGACCGAGACGCCGAGGCCGAGCAGTGCGGCGAGCACGACGGCAGTGGTGACCGGCTCCGCCGCGATCCCCGCGCCGACGGCGACGACCGACTCGCCGAGGGCGACGATGATGATCAGCCCGTGCCGTTCGGCGAAGTGGGCCGCGCTGTAGACCCGCCAGCCCTGGGTGCCGCCGGCGAAGACGCCGACGTAGTCCACGACGAGGGCCAGCACCCACAGCGCCGACTGCCACGGCGGGCCGGCCGCACCGCCGGCGACGAGCAGCAGCAGGGCCACCGTTGTCGGGACGGCCGTGACGAGCAGCTGGCGCCGTAGCTCCCGGTCGCCGCCGGCCGCCACGAGGTACACCACCAGGTGCGCGACCCGCACGGTGGCGTAGCAGGCGGCGAGCACGAACGGCGCGAACAGGCCACCGGGCTTGTCCTCGTACGACTCGGGGATCGCCAGGGCGACGACGAACAGCGCGCCCATCGCGGCGATCATCGCCACCCGAAGCAGGCCCTCGTCGGCCCGCGCCTGGTTGCCCAGCCAGGCGTACGACGACCAGCCGAACCACAGCAGGCCCAGCAGCACCAGCCCGCGCCCGAGGCCGCGCACCGTCGGGTCGTCGGCCATCAGCACGGTGACCTGGGTCAGCGCGAAGACGAAGACCAGGTCGAAGAACAGCTCGAGGGTCGTGACGCGGTGCGAGTCGTCGGTCGGGCGGACGACCAGCCGGCGTACGAGATCCACGCCCGCAGCCTGGCACGACCGAGCGATCCGCGCCCGTCAGTGGCGGTGCGGGCGGCGCAGGCCGGAGGCGCGCAGCCGGGTGATCAGCTCCCGGCCGCTGACGGGTAGCGCCCCGAGGGCGATCGCCGCGTCCCGCATCTCCTCGGGCAGGTCGTAGTGGTCGCCCTGGAAGCCGCGCCGCGGGATGCCCAGCGCCTCGGCCAGCACGTGCAGCTCGTCGTACGACGTATCGCTGACCAGGTGGCACCAGAGCCGGCCACGGAACGGCCAGATGGGCGTGTCGACCAGGATCGCCATGCCTGCATGGTGTCGCAACGGACAATGGCGCCGTGACCGACGTCCTGCTCGAGGCGCGTGCCCGGGTTCTGCACGACCTCGCCGCGCGCGGGCTCGACACCGCAGACGTGGTGTCGGTCGTCGACGAGGTCGTCACCGCCCGGCAGTGGTGGGTCGACGAATGGCCCGACGGCGCGGCGTTCATCACCTGCCTGGTCGCGCAGGACGTCCAGGAGGCGCTGCTGGACCAGGTGGGGCCGTGGCCGCTGTGCCCGGTGGTTCACGACCCGGAGGAGGACGAGCCGTCCCCGCACGAGCTGCGGGTCGCCCCGGACCTGGGCGAGGACCCGCACTGGGTCTGCGAGGAAGGTGGCGTCGTGGTCGCGCCGGTCGGGGCACTGCACCGATGATTTTCGGCCGGTACGCCGGTCAGCACCCTGACGGACCCAGCCCGACCAGAGGAGCGACCTTGCTCGACCTCCACCCCGCGACCCACGAGGTCGACCGCTTGCTCGAGGGCGTCACCGACGACCACCTGTCGGCTCCCAGCCCGTCGGACTGCGACGTCGCCACCCTGCTCGACCACCTGATGGGGCTCACCATGGCCTTCACCAGGGCGGCTGAGAAGTCGCCCCCGCCGGGAGGCAGCCGGCCGCCATCGGCGTCCGGGGCGAACCTCGACCCGGACTGGCGGTCGGTGCTGCCCGAGCGGCTCGACGCGCTCGGTGAAGCCTGGAGCAAGCCGGCGGCGTGGGAGGGCATGACCGAGGCGGGCGGTATCCCGCTGCCGGGCGAGGTGGCCGGCCTGGTGGCCCTGGACGAGGTCGTGCTGCACGGCTGGGACCTGGCCCGCGCGACCGGCCAGGACTTCCGGTGCGACCCGGCCAGCGCCGAGGCTGTCCTCGGCTTCACCGAGCGTTCGGCCCAGCCCGACCAGGCTGCGTCGCGGACCGGGCTGTTCGGCCCGGTCGTCCCGGTCGCCCACGACGCAGCAGTGTTCGATCGGGCGCTCGGCTTCGCCGGCCGGGACCCGGCCTGGACGCCCTGACCTCAGGGCGTCCTCAGGTCAGCAACGGCACATAGCGAGGCTGCTCGAACGGCCACGCATCGCTGGTGAGCCAGTCGGCGATCGCGTGTCGGAGGGCATCGTCGAGGGCGGCCTCGGACTCCCGCACCCACGACCGCACGTTGGCGTCATGGTGGCCGTCGCGTGCCGGGTAGATGTAGACGCAGCCGACAACGTCGTCGCTCGCATCGAGAACGGTGTAGGTGAAGCCGGTCCGGTCGACGAAGTCTCGGGCATGCCGCTCCAGATCAGCGCGGTTCTCGTCCAGGCTCATCTCATGAGGCCAGTCCCAGTCGAGCAAGCCCGGCGAGCGTCGAATGTGCTCCATGCTCGACGTCCAGGCTGCGTAGTCGCGCTCGTTGTGCTCGGGGCCGAGCGGCTCGAGGCGAAGCTCCCCAGCCGTGAAGCTGGTGGGTGGGTCGAAGTCGGTGGGCACGAA
>JAVEDA010000409.1 GCA_030841195.1 Actinomycetota bacterium
TGTCGCAGCTGACCACCGAGGTGCCTACGGTCGAGGACGTGGTGGGCAGCGCGGAGGTGGCGTTCGCGGCCCGGGTGGCGCTCATGTTCACCGGCATCCGGACCCGCCCGGCGAAGTCCTGGGTGGCGCCGCTCTTCTTGGTCAGAGTGCCGGAGAGCCGGCCGACCGACTTCAGGTGGCCGTTGCTGTCGACGAACCTGATCACCTTGTACTTGCCGGCGAAAGTCGCGCCCTTGTCGGTGTGACCGGTGACCTTGCTGGTCTTCAGCGTCCCGAACTCGTTGGTGATGCTCTGGGCCGAAGCGGCCTGGGCACCGCCACCGCCCACCAGGGCGACGACAGCTAGGGCCAGCGTCGCCGCCAGCATGCGGGCGTAGCGGGTGAAGCCACCGAGGGTGGCTGTCGGGCTGGTGTTCATGCGGAACCTCTCTCACAGCTTCGATGGTCGCGTCACCTGTGAAGACGCCCACCGGGCGCCGGCATGACGCGGCAGACCGGGACATTTGCGGAAGATCACCCCGGGTGCCGCGTCGGGTGCGGCACTCAGCGCCGTCCGCGTGCGTAATTGCCCTCCGGACCGGCCGCGACCGGCGTACAACTGCAAGTGCTTCGCAAGTCGTTCACCAGTCCCCGCGCGCAACCTGGGTCCAGTCGAAGGAGGACCCCATGTCCCGGTTCACGTTGACCTGTCCCGAGTGCCACGCCGAGGTGTCTCTCTCCGCGCGCCGCCTGACGGTGCGGATCGACGAGGGCACCGCGACGGCGGGCGAGGCGATGTTCACCTGCCTCAGCTGCCACGCGACCGTGTCCGTCGGCATGGACGCCTCGGCCGTTGCGCTGCTGGTCCTGGGCGGGGTCACCCACCTGAGCCTCTCCGCGCCGGTCGTCACGCACCCGGAGGTCGTCCCGGCCGGACCGGCCTTCACCCACGACGACCTGCTCGACCTGCACAGCGCGCTGGCCTGCGAGACCTGGATCGATCAGCTGGTGCTCGGCCCGGACGCCTGAGCCCGGCTAGCCCGCGCGGGTCGCCGCCCGGGCCCGGGCCACTTGGGTCAGCAGCTCGCGCTCGCGGGCCGGGAAGTCGGGCACGTCCAGGCCGCGTTCCAGCCGGTCCCGCAGGAAGGCCAGCTCGGTCGCCGCGTGCTGGAACTCGCGCAATGCCCGGGCACCCTGCCCGCCGTACTGCCCTTGGACCCAGTCGACCGCCTGCCGTCGCCGCTGCAGCGAGGCGAGCATCGGCACGTCCTGCGGGTCGAGCCACCCCGCCTCCACGTACGTCGGGAGGCGGGCCGCCACGGTCGCGCCCTCCCGGCGGCGGGACCAGGTCGCGACGCCGACGGTCAGCGCGAACGCCGGCACCATGATCAGGACGTAGCCGGTGAAGAAGCCCGACAGCCCGGACAGCGACGACAGGTTCCAGAAGCCGTGCAGCACCACGGCCAGCAGATAGCCGCCCAGCGGCGCCAGGACCCGGGTCGTCGGGTTGTTGGTGCGCGCCGCGATGCCCAGCCCGATGCCGGTCATCGCGGTGAACAGCGGGTGCGCGAACGGCGACAGCACCCCGCGCAGCACGAACGTGAAGCCGACCGCGAAGAACCCGGTGGTCAGGCTCTGCTCCTGCCCGGCCAGGAACGCCCGGCCGAAGTACAGGACGTTCTCGGTGAAGGCGAAGCCGAGCCCGGACAGCCCGGCGAGCACGATGCCGTCCACCACGCCGTCGAACTCGCGCCGCCGGAACAGAAGCACGAGCAACACCGCCGCGCCTTTGGCTGCCTCCTCCACCCAGGGCGCGACCAGCACCGCCGTCGTGTCCATCCCGCTGCCGCCGCCGGTGCGCGCGATAGCGAGCAGGCTGGCGGTGTTGAGGAGCGCCGCCGCCAGCGCCGCCACGGTGGCGCCCCAGAAGAACGCGAAGAACAGCAGGCCGCGCGGCTCCGGCTCGTAGCGGTCCAGCCAGCGCAACGCCCCCACGACGACGGGCAGCGGTAGCAGGGCCAGCGACAGGCCGATCAGGAAGCCGACGATGCCGGTGTCATAGGTGACGGCTCCCAGCACCAGCAGCCCGCAGACCCCCATGACCAGCATGAGGAACCCGACGAGCAACATTCGGCGGACGCGCGCCCAGTGGTCGGCCGGAGTCACCGGACGAGCCTAGCCAGGACCGGCGTACGCCGGAATTTTGTTGACCGCGGTGATTGGTCCACGAACAGTGGGGCACCGCTGAAGTCAGATGGGGGCCGGCAAACGGCAGGGGACGCCGGCCCCCATCTCAGACCTCCTCCTGTACGCCGGTCAAGGCCCGCCGATAGCGTGGTCCGTCATGGCGACCCTCCCTGCCGGCGGCGCCGCCGGCATCGACCCTGCCCGCGTGGCCGTTCTGACCGCCGCCGAGGACGACCTCTTCGCGCGCACCCACCCGCGCAGCCGCGAGCTGTTCGAGCGGGCCCGCGAGGTGATGCCGGGCGGTGTCCCGATGAGCTGGATGGTCAAGTGGCCGGGCGCCCACCCGGTGTTCGTCGCCGAGGCCGGGGGCGCGCACTTCCGCGACGTCGACGGCCACGACTACG
>JAVEDA010000416.1 GCA_030841195.1 Actinomycetota bacterium
CTGGTGACCGGTGTCCCAGAGCAGCAGGTCGTGCGGGGAGTCGAAGACGCGGTGCAGCGCCAGGGTGAGCTCGACGGCGCCCAGGTTGGGGCCGAGGTGGCCGCCGGTGCGCGACACCGAGGTGATCAGGAAGTCCCGGATCTCCTCGGCGAGCACTGCGAGCTGCGCGCGGTCCAGCCGCCGCAGGTCCCGGGGTCCGTGGATCGAGTCCAGCACGCGGCCACTCTACGACGGCCCTACAGCCGGGCCCGGAACCGGCGTCCCCGCAGTGCCTCCTCCACCAGCCCCACCGCGCGCTGGGTCCGGACCAGCCGGGCGCCCTCCCGTTCGTAGGCCGCCAGCGCGGCCGCGATCGTCTCGGGATCGGCCACGTCCCGCAGGTCGTCGCGTGCGGTGGCCAGTCCACGGCGGGCCGCCTCGATGCCCGCCTGCACGTGGTGCGCGGCGAACCGCGCGAGCACCGGCGGGTGGTTGCGCAGCACGTCGTGCAGCCGGTAGTCCGGCGGGCAGAGGTCGAACAGCCAGGCCGTGGCGGTGCGCTCCCAGTCCGGGGAGTCCGGCGGGCGCACCTCCTCCGGCCAGCCAGGAGGTACGGCGGGCGCGGTCACCCGAGTGCGAGCAGCAGGACCTGGCTGGCCTGGCCGGCGGTGAAGTTGTTGTCGCTCACCAGCAGCACCGACTGGCGACCATCCGGCAGGGCCGGCCCGAGCGTCATCCCCTCGACGTTGTCCAGCGGCTGGCCGTTGATCGTCGAGGGCAGCTGGAGCAGCAGCGACTTGCGCGCCGGCCGCAGCCCCGAGACGTCGTGGTTGTCGGCGTCGCCCGACACGTCGGTGGCGCCCGGGAGCGCCAGGCGGTAGATGCGGATGGTGTTGCCGGCGCCCACCGAGAAGGACCGCTCCATGGCCAGCAGGAACTCGTTGTTCAGCGGCAGCAGCTCGACCAGACCGTTGACCGTGAAGACCGTCGAGGGGGCGGCCACCGGATCGGTCGGATAGACGTACTCGCGGTCCGACCCGCCGTGGCCGAGGTGGTAGCGCAGGATCCGCGCCGGGCTGCCGGTGGCCGTGGTCGCCGCCGGCCCGTCCTGGACCAACGCGTTCTCGGTTCCGACGAACAGCTGCTGCCCGTCCGGTGCCACGGCGGCGGCCTCGAAGCCGAGGTTGAACCGCACTCCGGAGGTCGCCGTCGGCGCGAAGTAGCCCGGCACTGGCAACTCGGCCAGCTGCTGGCCGGACAGGTCGAACTCGCGGACGAACGGAGGGATTCCGCGGGTCGAGATGCCCTCGGAGGTGAGCACGAGGGTGTCCTGCGGCGTCAGGGTCAGGCCCTCCGGGTCCAGGCTCTGCGCCGGGAAGGGCTGCCCGTCCGGGCCGAGGAACGTGGTGACCGCCAGCACCTGCACGTCACCGGGGTCCAGCACTGCGTCGCTGACGTCGATGCTCAAGGTGTAGAACCGCGCCGGCGAGCTGGTGGGAGTGAAGCCGGCGCCCTGGTCGTCGGACAGGGCGTAGTAGACGCCCCGAGTCGGGTCGTAGGTGAGCGACGAGAGGCCGCCGACCACGGTCTGCTCGAAGGTGGCCCCGGCCGCGATCGTCGTGCCGC
This sequence comes from Actinomycetota bacterium, assembly GCA_030841195.1. Classification (GTDB taxonomy): domain Bacteria; phylum Actinomycetota; class Actinomycetes; order JACCUZ01; family JACCUZ01; genus JAVEDA01. The sequence continues at coordinate 1,606 of JAVEDA010000416.1, forward strand.
TGAGATACCTGAGGTCGGCCGAGGGCCCGCGCGGACCGGTCGCGGCAGCGGGACCGACGACCAGGCCGGAGGCGAGGGCGACGAGGGTCGTGAGCAGCACGGAGCGGCGCAGCCGCGGTGACGAGGACATGCGGTCACTCTGTCCGCATATGCGAGGCGGACGCAACCATCTCTCGCGGTGTTCAGACCCGGTTCACGGTCAGGTCGCGAGCCTCGGCATACCGGGACCGTACGCCGGGGAGCGGGTCGGCCTCGTACCGCTCGGTCGTGGCGGTGGCCCAGTCCGGCGGCCGGTCGGCTCCCGAGAGCACCCAGGCGGCCTGCCGGGCGGCGCCGTCGGCCACGTACTCCCCCGGCGCCGGCACCAGGACGGGGCAGCCCAGCACGGCGGGCGCCAACCGGCGTACGGCCTCCGACCGGGCGCCACCGCCGACGAGCAGCACCCGGCGCACCACCGCGCCCTGCTCGACGAGGGCGTCCAGCCCGTCGGCCAGCCCGCACAGCAGCCCCTCGACCGCCGCCCGGGCCAGGTGCGCGGGAGTCGTCGAGGTCAGGGTGAGCCCGTGCAGGGCGCCGGTTGCGTCCGGCCGGTCCGGCGTGCGCTCGCCCTCGAGGTAGGGGACCAGCACGAGCCCGTCGGCACCTGCGGGGGCCGACAGTGCCAGCCGGGACAGTCCGTCGTGGTCGGTGCCGAGCAGGCGCGCGGTCGCGTCCAGCACCCGCGAGGCGTTGAGCGTGCAGACCAGCGGCAGGTGGCCGCCGGCCGCGTCGGCGAAGCCCGCCACGATGCCGGACGGGTCCCGGGCGGGCACGTCGGCCACCGCACTGACCACCCCGGAGGTGCCGATCGACACGACCACGTCACCGAGGCAGGCACCGACGCCGAGCGCGGCGGCGGCATTGTCGCCTGCACCCGGCCCGAGCATCGCCCGGCCGTGCCACCCCGCCGCGTCGTGCGGCCCCAGCACCTCGGGCACCTGCAGGGCGCGGCCGAACCCGCGCTCGAGCAGGTCCTGCCGGTACGCCCCGGCCGCTGCCGACCAGTATCCGGTGCCGCTGGCGTCGCTGCGGTCGGTGCACAGCGCGGTGAGCCCGGCCGCACCGCCGAGCCGCCAGGTCAGCCAGTCGTGCGGCAGGCAGACCGCAGCCGCGCGCGCGGCCAGGTCCGGCTCGTGCTCGGCGAACCAGCGCAGCTTGGCCACGGTGATCGACGCCACCGGCACCACGCCCACCGCCTCGGCCCAGCCCGCGCCACCACCGAGCTCGGCCACCAGGTCGTGCGCCGCGGCCGCCGAGCGGGTGTCGTTCCACAGCAGCGCCGGCCGGACCACCTGGCCGGCATCGTCGAGGCAGACCATGCCGTGCTGCTGGCCGCCCACCGAGACGGCAGCCACGTCGTCCAGCCCCCCGGCGGCGCGGACCGCCTCCTGCAGGGCGCTCCACCACGCCGCCGGGTCGACCTCGGTGCCGTCCGGGTGCGGCGCGCGGCCCTCGCGGACCAGCGCTCCGGTGGCCGCGTCCCGGACGACGACCTTGCAGGCCTGGGTGGACGAGTCGACCCCGGCGACGAGCGGTGCCGCTGCCGCCATCCTCAGCGGGCGCCGAGGACGTGCTCGACAGCGAGCTGGTCGAGCCGGCCGAAGCCGTACCCCGCCCCGGCTACCGCATCGGCATCGAACGACTCGTACGCCGAGGTGTCGGCCAGCAGCGCGTCGTAGCTCTCACCGTCGGCGAGGGTCGGCACGGCCAGCTCCGCCACCCGCGACGTGGCCAGCGCCTCCTGCACCTCGGGGTCGGCCCGGAAGGCGGCCGCCCGCTCGCGGAGCAGCAGGTAGGTGCGCATGTTCGCAGCCGCCGAGGACCAGACCCCGGTCATGTCCTCGGTCCGCATCGGCTTGTAGTCGAAGTGGCGCGGCCCGTCGTAGGCCGGTGCGCCGCCGGGACCGCCGTTCTCCAGCAGGTCGACGAGGAAGAACGCGGACAGCAGGTCGCCGTGCCCGAACACCAGGTCCTGGTCGAACTTGGGCCCGTGCTGACCGTTCAGGTCGATGTGGAACAGCTTGCCGGCCCACAGGGCCTGCGCGATGGCATGGACGAAGTTGAGGTTGGACATCTGCTCGTGCCCGACCTCGGGGTTCACCCCGACCATCTCGTGGTGCTCGAGCCCGGCGATGAAGGCCAGGGCGTGCCCGACAGTCGGCAGCAGGATGTCGCCGCGCGGCTCGTTCGGCTTGGGCTGGATCGCGAACCGCAGCCCGTAGCCACGGTCGATCGAGTACTGCGCGAGCAGGTCGATGCCCTCGCGGTAGCGGTCCAGCGCGGCCCGGATGTCCTTCGCGGCATCGGTCTCCGAGCCCTCACGGCCGCCCCAGAAGACGTACGTCGAGGCGCCCAGCTCGGCGGCCAGGTCCATGTTGCGCATGACCTTGCGCAGCGCGTACCGCCGTACGTCCCGGTTGTTGCTGGTGAACGCGCCGTCCTTGAACACCGGGTGGGTGAACAGGTTCGTGGTCGCCATCGGCACGGTCAGCCCGGTCTCGTCCAGGGCGGCCCGGAACCGCTTGATGTGGTCGTCGCGACGGCCGTCGTCGCTGCCGAACGGGATCAGGTCGTCGTCGTGGAACGTGACGCCGGCAGCGCCGAGCTCGGCCAGCCGGTGGACGGTCTCGACCGGGTCGACCGGCGCCCGGGTGGCGTCGCCGAACGGGTCGCGCGCCTGCCAGCCGACCGTCCACAGGCCGAAGGTGAAGTTGTCGGACTTGGTGGGGCTGAGATCGGTCATGGCAGATCCTTCGGGGTCGGGTTCACGAAGCCGTACGTCGGGACAGTTCGAGCAGCGGGTCGGACAGGAGGGGGTCGAAGGCGAGCTCGGCGGCGCCCACCAGGGTCGAGTCGGGGCCGAGGTGCGGGGTCACGATGCGCACCTGCTCCAGCGGCGCAGCCAGCGCGGCGGTCGCGAACGCGGCGCGCACCGTGTCGCCGGTGGCCTCGAGGATCTCCTTGAGGGCACCACCGAGGATGACGACCTCCGGGTTCAGCACGTTGACCACGTTCGCCGTCCCGCGGCCGAGCCAGCCGGCCACGTGTTCCAGCGCGGAGCGGGCGTCGGCATCACCGGCCGCGGCGGCAGCCACCACCCCGCGTACGCCGGCGAGACCGCCGCCGTGCGCGCGCCCGGCCAGCTCGAACAGCCGCTCCTCGCCGCACTCGGTCTCCCAGCAGCCACGCGACCCGCAGTGGCACGGCAGCCCGCCGGGGTTGACGACGATGTGGCCGACCTCGCCGGCGTAGCCGGCCCGGCCGCCCAGCGGCCTGCCGCCGGCGATGATCC
>JAVEDA010000418.1 GCA_030841195.1 Actinomycetota bacterium
GACATCGTCCTGACCGGCTTCTCGTTCCTCGACGACCCCGAGCAGCGAAGCTGGGGCTATCACTTGCCGGGGCTCCGGCAGTCACCCGTGCACTCGGCACACAAGCTGGACCGTGAAGGTTCCTACCTGCAGGGTCTCGTCGACCGTGGAGAGGTCAGGTACGTGGCATGACCGGAGTTCGGACCCGCCTGCGACGGCGGCTGCGGAGGTCGAGCGGCGTCGACAAGCTGGCCGAGCGGCTCGCGAAGACCGACGCCCGGCTCGCCCGCCAGGGCGAGAAGCTCACCACCCTCGGCAAGCGCGAGAAGCGGAACAGGGAGCTGCTCGACGAGATGAAGCCGGTCGCGTACCGGGTCCAGAGCCTCCTCGAGATCCTCGCCGCACAGGTCGGCGCGATCGAGGAGCGCCTGCAGGACCTGACCGAGAAGGTCGAGGCAGGCGGCTTCGACGCGACCGACGGCGACAAGGCCGAGACGCGCAGCCTGATCCAGGAGGTCCGCGAGGAGCACCAGCGGATCCGAGTCAGGTTCGGCGCGGTCGCGCGGTACGAGGAACGGCTGCGCCGGCTCGAGTCGGCCCTGGCCGAGGAGATGGCGGCGGCCGCGGAGCTCGCCCGCGAGGCCGCCCTCAACGGCGCGCTGGCGAACGCCCCGACCCACGGCGCGGTCGACCTCCCCGAGGAGCCGGCCGAGGGTTCGCCGACCACCTAGCCCAGCTCGCGCTGGGCCACGTCGGCGTTGAGGGCCACGAGCTCCGGGTGGGCGTCCAGCACCGCGATGACACCGTCGCAGTCCAGCGTCGCCGCGTCATGGTCCTCGAACAGCCGCCGGATCAGCTCGAGGTCCTCGACGGTGTCGAGGGTGACGCGGTACGACGATCGGTCCACCGACCGGCGGACCTGGACGATGTGCGGCATCCGGTGCGGACCGGCGTACAGCCAGGGCGTGACGTGCTCGCGGTCGCGACCGGCGGTGGCCTCACGGTCGGCGCGCAACAGGGCGGACCCGGCGACCACCTCGAAGTCGAAGCCTCGCGGGTAGGTCCGCTCGAGGGTGTTGGAGAGGTAAACGTCGTCTCCGTGCTGCTCGCGCAGCTGCAGGAACCTTGTCACGCCGTCGGCGACGACGCCGCCGTCGATGAGCGGGCAGTCCGAGGTCACCCGCACGACCACGTCGAGGTCGTGGGCGCGAACACAGCCGGCGAAGCGGGACAGGACGTCCTCCTCGCTGCCGCGGAACACCGCGATGCCGCGCCGCTGCGCGAGGTCGGCGACCCGGTCGTCGTCCGCGCTGTCGGTGGTAGCGACGTAGACGTCGAGCCCGGCGGCGATGAGCCGGTCGAGGTGATGGTCGAGCATCGTGCGGCCGGCCGCCTCGATCAGCACCTTGCCGGGCAGCCGGGTGCTGCCCGTGCGGGCCTGGGTGACGACCCCGACGCGGTTCACCTCAGCGCAGGACCGACGTCAGCGTCTCGACGACCCTGTCGACCTGGTCGTCGGTGAGGTCCGGGAACATCGGCAGCGACAGCTCCTGCTCGTAGAAGGCCTCGGCGTTGGGGCACATGCCGCGGCGGTACCCGAGCTCGGCGTACACCGGGTGCCAGTAGACCGGGAGGTAGTTGACCTGGACCCCGATGCCCGCATCCCGCATCCGCTCGAACACCTCGCGGCGACGCCCGTCGAGGACCCGCACCGGGTACAGGTGCCACACCGGCGCCGCGCCCGGCGACTGGGGCGGGGTGCGCACGCCGGCGACACCGGCGAGCGCACCGTCGTACCTCGCCTTGATCTCGGCCCGCCTGCTGGCGAAGTCGGGGAGCCGACGCAGCTGGCTGAGCCCCAGGGCACACCCGACGTCGGTGAGCCGGTAGTTGAGCCCGAACGCGTGCACCTCCTGGTGCCACGGCCCCTGGTCGCGGAGCTGGAACCGGCTCGGGTCGCGGACCAGACCGATGTTGTGGAACTCGCGGCCGCGCTGGACCAGTGCCGGGTCCTTGGCGGTGACCGCGCCGCCCTCGGCCGTGGTCAGGTTCTTCGTCGGGAAGAACGAGAAGGTGGTGATGTCTGCGAGGTCCCCCACCGGTCGCCCGTCCATGGTCCCGCCGATCGAGTGCGCGGCATCGGCCAGTGTGAGGGCACCGACCCGGTCGGCGATCGCCTGCAGCCGCGGGTAGTCGCACGGATGGCCGGCGTAGTCGACCGCGGCGACCACCCGGGTGCGGTCCCCGACCAGTGCGTCGACGGCCCCGGGGTCGACCAGACCGCTGTCCGGGTCGACGTCGGCGAACCGGACGGTCGCACCGAGGATCGACGCGCCGCTCGCGGTCGCGACGAAAGTCATCGGGGTGGTGACCACCTCGTCGCCCGGTCCGACGCCGGCGGCGGCATAGGCGACGTGCAGCGCAGCGGTCCCCGACGTGGTGCTCACCACCGGGTGGCCGCCGCTCACCGCCGACACCGCGGCCTCGAACGCGTCGACCGACGGCCCGGTCGTCAGCCAGTCGCCGCGCAGCACCGCCGCCACGGCCTCGACGTCGTCCTCGGAGACCGACTGCCGTCCGTACGGGAGCACGCCGTCCTCCTCAGATCCCGGACGCGACGATCTCGGCGATCCGCTCCCTGGTGAACCACTGGTCGTTGCTGTC
>JAVEDA010000436.1 GCA_030841195.1 Actinomycetota bacterium
CCGACAACAGCGGCCGACTCGAGCGCGCGCTGCGCCAGCGGCGACAACCGCTGCACTCGCGCCAGGACGGCGTCCTGCACGGTGGCAGGCAGCTGACTGCCGCCGGCGGCCACCACCTCGGTGACGAAGAACGCGTTGCCGCCGGTCTCGCGGTGCAGCACCGCGGCGTCGATGCCCGACTCGGCCGCGAGCTCGGCGACCGCAGCTGGTGACAGCAGCGGCACCTCTACCCGGCGTACGACCGACTGGGACGCGATGTCACCCAGCACCACGCGCAACGGGTCGGACGGCTGGAGGTGGTCGTCGCGATAGGTCGCGACGACAAGAACATGGGTGCCCTCGAGGCGGCGGGCGAGGAAGCGCACGAGGTCGAGCGTCGACATGTCCGCCCAGTGCAGGTCCTCGATCACCAGCACGGCGGGGCTCATTGCTTCGAGCGAGGCCAGCGCCGCCTCGAACAGCCCGTCGCGCTCGCCCGAGCGCAGCAGCTCGTCGACCTGCGGTTCGAGGTGCGACGCGACGTCGACGAGCGGACCGAGCGGACGGGGGGAGGACAGCGGGTCGCAGGCACCCCGAAGTACCGGCGACTGCGTTGCGGCCAGGGCGCCCCACTCGCGCACCAGCGCGGACTTCCCGACGCCGGCCTCACCGTGGACCAGCGCCAGCCGGCCGGACCCGGCGATCGCCTCCTCGTGCAGACCCTGCAAGGTCCCGAGGAGGTCGTCCCGCTCCAGCAGCGCCACGTGCCCAGGGTAGGAGCCGCGATCGAGCCGCGTGGGCAAGATCGCAGAGACCGCCGGACCGTCCATCGACGGGTCCTGGGCGAGGATCAGCCGCTCGAGCTCCTGCAGCGCCGGCCCGGGGTCGATGCCCAGCTCGTCGGCCATAGTGCTGCGGGCCCGCTGATAGGACGCGAGCGCGTCGGCCTGGCGACCGGCGCGGTACTGCGCGCACATCAGCAGCGCCCAGAACGACTCGCGCATCGGGTGCCAGCGCACCAGAGCCTCGAGCTCCGCGACCGGCGGCGCGACACCGGACCGCCCGAGATCGGCCGAGATGCGGCCTTCGAGCGCATCCAGCCGCAACGCGCACAGCCGCTCGGACTCGGTCTCGAGCAGCTCGCAGCCGGAGAACTCGGCATAAGGGCGGCCCCGCCACAGGCTGAGCGCGTCGGCCAGGGTGTCGCTGGCCTCGTCGACGCTGCCGTCGAGCAGTGCCGTGCTGCCCCGAGCGACCTCCCGCTCGAGGACGAGAGCGTCGACGTCGTCGGGCGTGACGTCGAGGACGTAGCCGTGCCGGCCAGTGCAGAGGACGTTCGGTACGCCGAGGTCACGGCGCAGGCGCGCGACGTGGGACTGCAGGGTCGCCGGAGCTGCTGCCGGCGGCTCCGGGCCCCACAGCCCATGCATGAGGCGGTCGGTGCTCACCTCATGTCCCGGAGTGAGCGCGAGCAGTGCCAGCAGCCGCCGCGGCAGCTGCCCACGGACGTCGACCGCGCGGCCGCCATGACTGACTTCGAGCGTCCCAAGGACCCAGATCTTCACCTTGTCGACGGTAGGCACGCAACTCCGGGCACGGCAGGGGAGAAGTACCCAGGTTGGCGGGTTGCAGGCGACTTGCAGGACCCGGGACAACCGTCTGTGGTGCGCCACCGACCGGTGGCCGTGTCGAACTCAGCAAGGAGCCCGTCATGACCACCACCACCGCAACCGGCACCGACCTCCGCGGCGCCAGCACCTCGACGTACGCCCCTGGAACTCGTCGTCCGTCCCGCCGCACCACCCTTGTTCTGGCCGGCGCGGCAGCCGTCGCGATCGCCGCCGGCAGCGTCGTCGTCGGCTTCCAGATGGCCGATGCCGATCCGGCCACTGGGGTCGTCGGCGTCACCTCGTCGGCGGGCAACGACGCCGCGGGTCCGCAGCACGGGCAGGGACCGGCGGCTCGCGCGGCCGACGCCCAGGACGCGGCGAGCATCGAGGCCGCCCAGGTCGCGCACGGCACGGCTGGCTCGATCAGCGACGCCGCCGGCCGCCCGTTGCTCCCGTGACCGGTCAGCCCGGCGGGAGGCCGGCGGTGGTGAGCACCAGGCTCGTCATCGCGTCCACGGCCTCCCGCTGGGTCAGCCCGCCGTCGAGGCAGAGCGACCGCCAGGTCCAGAACGACATCGCGTGCCGGAGTACGGCGGTCAGCCGACGCCGCCGGGCAGCGCCACGGACCGTCGTGAAGACCGCGAGCAGGGCTTCGAGCTGGGCCACCTCGGCCCCGGCATTACGCGCCTGGATCGTCGGCGGCAGCGCCTCGCGGTCGCGATGGATGCGAGTCAGCATCGGCTCGCCCTCTGCGTAGAACCGGTACAGGTCCGTCAGCGCCACCCGAAGCCGGTCGGCCGGGTCGCGCGCCTGAAGCCACGTCGCCACATCCGGGTAGGTCTGAAAACTGCCCCAGTGCGCGCTGCACGCGGCGAACAGCGCCTCGGCATCCGGGAAATGCCGGTACACAGTGAGCCGGGTGACGCCAGCCTCCTGCGCCACCGCGGACACCGTGGTGGCCGCCGGCCCCAGGCTGCCGTGCAGCCGGACCGCGGCCTCGACGATGTCCTGCCGGGTCGCGGCGACGTCCTGGGCCCGCTTGTCCATGCGGTACGCCCGGCCGCCGTCACGCGACTTCTCGTCACTCACCTCTTGACAACTCCTCTGCGTCCAGCCACATTCACTGTACACCCCTGTTCACTGAAATCAGAGGAGCTTGGCATGACCATCTCGGCAGCACCGGACCTGACGATCATCCAGCCCGGCGAGGGCCGCAGCGGCACCCTGGGCAGCATCGGCGTCGACTTCAAGTTCTGGGGAGCCGACACGGGCGGCACCTTGTCGGTGGTCGAGCATCCGTTCCCCGTCGGGGCTCTCGTGCCGCCGCACCTGCACACCCGCGAGGACGAGTACTCCATCGTCACCGAGGGGGAGATCGGCTTCCGGTCCGGCGACCGCGAGGTCGTGCTCGGCGCCGGCGGCTACATCACCAAGCCCCGCGGCGAGATGCACACGATGTGGAACGCCGGCAAGGTCCCGGCCCGCATGATCGAGATCATCCAGCCGGCCGGGTTCGAGGACTTCTTCGCGGCGATGTCGGACCTGCTCACCAGCGGGCCGCCCGAGCCGGAGAAGCTGATGGCGCTCGCTGAGCGGCACGGTCTGGAGTTCGGCGAGCCGCCGTGGCTGGCCGACATCATCACGCGTTACGACCTCACACCGCCCCCCGGGCCGCGGTAGGACGCAGGACGGGCACTATGGGGCCGTGATCACCGCGGTCCAACCGTTGACCGACGTACAGACCTGGCTGCGCGGGGACGCGCTGGAGATCCTGCTCATCGTCTCGGGCGCGATCCTGGCGGCCCGGGCCGTGGGCTGGGTCGGGGAGCTCACCACCGGTCGGATCGACGCCAACGCCCTGGAGTCCGACGCGCTGGTCCGGTCCGAGGCCGCCAAGCACCGGCACGCCCTGACCCAGGTCGTCAGCTGGACCATCGTGGTCGCGATCTACGTCGTCGCGGGCATCCTGGTGGCGCAGCGGTTGGGTGTGCCGATGGGCGGCCTGGTGGCGCCGGCCGCAGTGGTCGGCGTCGCGCTCGGCTTCGGGGCCCAGCGCCTGGTGCAGGACGTGCTCTCCGGTTTCTTCGTCAACACCGAGCGCCAATACGGGTACGGCGACGTCGTCCGGCTCTCGGTCGTCGGCATCGGTGCGCCGGTGCACGGAACGGTCGAG
>JAVEDA010000451.1 GCA_030841195.1 Actinomycetota bacterium
CGAGATCGGACGTCGGCACCAGCAGGCAGAACTCGTCGCCGCCAGTACGAGCAGCCAGCGCCCCGGGCAACGACGCGCAGACCCCGAGCAGGGCGTGCCCGACTGACTGCAACAGCCGGTCGCCGGCATCGTGACCGTCCCGGTCGTTGACCGGCTTCAGCTCGTTCACGTCGATCGCGACGGCGACCACGTCGGCCCGGGAGGGGATCATCGTCGCGGCCACCTGGTCGAGCCGACGGCGGTTCGCGAGCCCGGTCAGCGGGTCCTGATAGGCGAGCTCGGTAAGCCGACCCTCCCGGACCGCGCGCGAGACGCCCGACGCAAGGATGGCGGCCAGTGTCTCGACGTAGGCGAGGTCGGCGTCGTCGAACCCGGCCCGCCCGAGGTGCCGGGTCAGGTAGAGCTCGCCCCACAGTTCGCCGTCGACCACGACGGGCGCCCCCATCGAGGCTCCCTTCTCCAGGTCGACGAGAAGTGCCAGCTCGCGAGGGTCGGGGTCGTTCTCGTCCCGGGAGCAGGTCCACGCCCTGAGCTCGCCGACCACCTGGCTCAGCTTGGGGAAGTCCGACAACTGGTAGGTCTCGTCCCGCGGACGCGGCTCCTCCTGCGAGCTGAGGTCACCGACGTTCACCAGGACGCGGACCAGGCCGGCCGGGCGGTCCAGGACGCTCACCGAGCCCGAGTCGGCGTCGACCACCCTGCAGCCCTCGGTGATCGCCCGCTCGACGACGTCGAGCACCCCGCCCGAACGGCCCATGGCGCGTGCCATGACCGCGAGGGAACGCAGGCGTTCGCCTTCCGCGCGGCTGACCGGCGGAAGCGCGAAGTTCGGGGAGCCGGCTCGAGCCACCCTCTCTGTGTCGGCAGGCCGGGCCGGAGGGTGAACCTGGTGGCCGGTCAGGCCTTGCCGCGGCTAACCCTGGCGACAGGAGGCCCACCCGGACGTCATCATGACCGGCGTGCGCGAGCTGATGAGGGACCGTCGGTTCGCGCTGCTCTGGCTCGGGCAGGCGGTGAACACGGTCGGCCACGGGCTCACGATCGTGGCCCTCGCAACACTCCTGGTGGAGACGCACGGCGCGGGCACCCTCGGGGTGGTACTGGCCGCCGACTCGGCCGCGATGGGGCTGACGCTGCTGGCCGGCGGCGTCATCGCCGATCGCTATTCACGGACCGCCGTCATGGCGGTCTCCGACGTCGTCCGCTCGGTGGCCGTGCTCGGCTACGCACTGTCGCCGGCCTCGTCGCCCACCGCCCTGCTGGTCTGCTTCGCGGTGCTCGAGGGCTTCGGTGTGGCGCTGTTCCAGCCGGCCTGGCGGGCAGTCCTGCCGCAGGTGGTTCCGCCCGGTCGGCTGCGGGAGGTCAACGCGGTGGTCCAGCTGACCAACCGCGGCGGCCTGCTGTTGGGCGCCGCACTCGGCGGGGTCCTCGTCGCGACGGTCGGCCCACGGCCCGCCCTGCTGCTCGACGCGGCGACGTACATGCTCAGCCTGACGACCTTGCTCCTCATCCGGCTGCCCGCCGTGGTCGAGCAGGCACCGGAAGGCCTGCGGGCCGCGCTGCACGAGGCACGCGAGGGGATCGCGGTGGTGCTGCGGCGGCCCTGGGTCTCGGTCGTGATGCTGCAGGGGACCGTGCAGGTGCTGTTCGCGTTCGCGCCGATGAAGGTGCTGCTTCCCGTGGTCGCGCAGGAGCGGTACGGCGACGGCGCCTACGGCGTCCTCGTGGCGTGCACCCCGGCCGGCATGATCCTCGGCTCGCTGGTGGCCATGCGACTGCATCCGAAGCGCGACGGGCTCGCCGCGATGCACGCCGTCGCGCCGACGGCTGCCCTGATGGCTTGCCTGGCCGTGGACGTGCCACTGGTCGTTTTCGCGGCGGTGTCGGTCGTCGCGTGGGCCGGCATCTCGGTGTTCGCGGTGCTCTGGTTCTCGTCGCTGCAGCGGGCCTACCCGCCGGCGATCCAGGGCCGGGTGTTCTCGGTCGAGCAGCTCGCCACCTTCGCCCTGGACCCGATCGGGCTCGCCCTCGCTCCGGCGGCGGCGGCCGCGGCCGGCGTACCCACCGTCGGCTGGGTCGCGGCCACCGTCCTGCTCGTCACCACGTACGCCGTGTTCCTCGTCCCCGGCGTCACCCACTTCCGCGACCCGGTCCCGGAGCCGGCCTAGCCGCTCGTACCCGCACGGACCGGTGAGTTCCAGGGCCGATTTCCGCTGGTCCGCCCCGCGAAGTCACCACTCCATGCGGTGACCGCGACCCTGATGGGTACGGTCGCGCCATGCCCGGCCACGACGCGCGACTGCCCAGCGGGACCCAGCACGAGATCCGGCACGGCGACCAGGTAGCCGTCGTCACCGAAGCCGGGGCCACCCTGCGCTCCTACGAAGCGGCCGGGCGCGCCGTCGTCGACGGGTTCGCGGCGTCGGCGAAGCCGGACGGCGGTCGCGGCCAGGTGCTCGCACCGTGGCCCAACCGGGTGGCCGACGGCAGGTGGACCTGGGAGGGCGCGGAGCAGCAGCTCGCTCTCACCGAGGTCGCCAACCACAACGCCATCCACGGGCTGGTGCGCTGGGCGACCTGGACTGCGGTCGAGCACGCGACGGATTGGGTCACGTTGACGACGACCGTCTGGCCGCAGCCGGGCTACCCGTTCGTGCTCGGGCTCACCGCGACGTACCGGGTAGGCGACGAGGGCCTGTCGGTGGTGCTGCGGGCACGCAACGACGGCGACCGGCCGGCGCCGTACGGCGTGGGTCAGCACCCCTACCTCACCGCAGGTACCGAGCTGGCCGACACGACCGTGCTGACGGTGCCCGCGCGGACCCGCCTGCTGCTCGACGAGCGCGGCAATCCGGTCGGCCGGGCGCCGGTCGACGGCTCCCCTTACGACTTCCGGGCACCGCGGGCGATCGGTGACCTGGTGCTGGACACGGCGTACGGCGACCTCACGCCGGGCGACGACGGCCGGGTGCGGGTCCGCCTCGAGCGTCCCGACGGCGGCGGGACCGTGCTCTGGGCCGGGCCGGCGACCCGCTGCCTGCAGGTGTTCACCGGGGACACGCTGGGCCCCGACCGCCGCCGCCGCAGCGTGGCCGTGGAGCCGATGTCCTGCCCGCCGGGAGCGCTCGCGTCCGGCGACGACCTCGTCGTGCTGGCTCCGGGCGCGGAGCATGCCCTGGAATGGGGCCTGCACGCGTGGTGAGCGCGGCATGGACATCTGAGGGAGGTATGTCCTAGCCTTTTTCCCGGTTGGAAGTTGCAGTGCCTCGAACGTCTCGAACGCCCGCGCTGACCATCAGCACGGGCGTTCGTTGCTTAACGGGACTGACCTGTCAGGACCGGCGAGGGAACGCGCGATCTGACGACCCGGCTGCCGCACCGTGCGGTGTCCGAACTCGTTTCCTCGCAAAGGAGAGACAGTGGCTCAGGGAACCGTCAAGTGGTTCAACGCCGAGAAGGGCTTCGGCTTCATCGCCCAGGACGGCGGCGGACCCGACGTCTTCGTGCACTTCTCGGCCATCCAGGCCGACGGCTACCGCTCGCTGGACGAGAACCAGCGGGTGGAGTTCGAGGTCACGCAGGGCCAGCGCGGCCCGCAGGCCGACCAGGTGCGCCCCATCTGATCACCTGCCCCGCCCCGAGCGCCCCGACCCCCTCTGTGGGTCGGGGCGCTCGGCTTTTGCCGGTAATTTGCCCGTTATCCCTCAAGACAGGTGACCTGGTCCGCCGATACGTCATACGTAGTCCGAATTGACCAGGCCAGGCGGCAGGCGCCGGGCCAGATCGGCGGCACTCGGGGTGCATCGACCGACGAGGGAGTGAGTCGTTTGATGAAGGCGACGTCGTCCACCGACGACGAGCTGGTGATGAACATGCTGCAGGAGCACGTGCCGCTGGCACTGCTGTGCGATCTCGCGGAGGCCGAGGGGCCGAGCTCCGCCGAGATCCTGGAGGCCGAGGGCGGCCCCGAGGACCACTGGTGGGAGCAGCAAAAGGCCTGAGCCGCGGCGGCTAGCGCGGGCGGCTCTGACAGGGTAGAGCGGTGCCCGAGGGTCATACCGTCCACCGTCAGGCCCGCGAGCACCTCGCCCGGTTCGGCCGCGCCCCGGTCCGGCTGAGCAGCCCGCAGGGCCGGTTCGCCGAGGGCGCGGCACTGCTTGACGGCCGGGTGCTGGAGCGCACCGACGCCTACGGCAAGCACCTGTTCCTCGGGTTCGAGGGACGGCTGTGGCTGCACGTCCACCTCGGCCTCTACGGCGTCTGGACCTTCGGGTCGGCCCCGGCGCCGCCACCTCGCGGTGCGCTCCGGGTGCGGCTGGAGAACGAGTCGTCGTACGCCGACCTGCGCGGCGCCACGGCCTGCGAGGTCTACACGCCTGCGGATCGGAAGGTAGTGATCGCCCGCCTTGGCCCGGACCCGTTGCGCCGCGGCGCCGACCCGGCGGCAGCCTGGTCGCAGGTGGCCCGCAGCCGGTCCCCGGTCGGGCTGCTGCTGATGGACCAGGCCGTGGCGGCCGGAGTCGGCAACGTCTTTCGCGCCGAGGTGCTGTTCCGGGCCGGGATCGACCCGCACCGGCCGGGCCTGCTGGTGACCCGGGAGCAGTGGGACGCCCTGTGGGCCGACCTGGTGGCCCTGATGCGGGCCGGGCTGCGGGCCGGGCGGATCGTCACGACCCGGCCGACCGACCGGGACCGACGCTCCGGGCCGGCCCGCCCGGAGGACGCGCACTACGTGTACCGCCGCACCGGCCTGCCCTGCCGGGTGTGCCGGACCCCGGTCGCGACCGAGGTGCTGGCCGCCCGCAACCTGTTCTGGTGCCCGCGCTGCCAGGCGACCTGAGCCGGCCACCGGGCGCAGTTGCGGACATTTGTGCTTCAGCCGGGCCGGGTCGGAACCGATGCAGGTCCGATGAGCGCCTCGCGAGCCGGCGCCACGCCGGGCGACCCGGTGCACTGGCTGGTGCCCACCGGGCGCTCGGGGCGGTCGATCGCCGCCGGCTACGTCGCGCTGTTCGCGATGGTGGTGTGGTGACCTGAAGCGTGTGAGAGGCCCCGCACGAGGTCACCCTGCGTAGTGTCGGCGCATGCCGATGATCCAGACCGAGGCGCTGACCAAGCGCTACGGCTCGGTGACAGCCGTGTCCGAGCTGAGCGTCGACGTCGAGCCCGGCGTGGTCGGACTGATCGGGGCAAACGGCGCCGGCAAGTCGACGCTGATCAAGATGGTGCTGGGCCTGCTGCCCGCCACGTCCGGGCGGGCGACGGTGCTGGGGCTGGACGTCGCCACCGAGGGTGCCGCGATCCGCGAGCGGGTCGGGTACATGCCCGAGCACGACTGCCTGCCGCCGGACGTGTCGGCGACCGAGCTGGTCGTGCACATGGCCCGGATGTCCGGGCTCCCCCGGGCCGCCGCCCGGGAGCGCACCGCGGACACCCTGCGCCACGTCGGGCTCTACGAGGAGCGGTACCGATCGATCGGTGGCTACTCGACCGGAATGAAGCAGCGGGTCAAGCTCGCCCAGGCGCTGGTCCACGACCCCCAGCTGGTGCTGCTGGACGAGCCGACGAACGGCCTCGACCCTGCAGGCCGCGACGACATGCTCGGGCTGATCCGCCGGATCGGCACCGAGTTCGGCATCTCCGTCCTGGTTGCCTCGCACCTGCTCGGCGAGCTCGAACGCGTCTGCGACCACGTCGTCGTGATCGACGCGGGACAGCTGCTGCGGTCGTCCTCCACGGCCGACGTGACCGCCGCCAGCCCGTTGATCGCCGTCGAGGTGACCGAGCGCACCGACGACCTGGCCGCCGCCCTCCGACAGGCCGGGCTCGGTGTCGCGACGGTGGGCCTGCTCCTCGAGGTCGACCTGCGCGACGACACGACGTACGACGTGGTGCGCGACGCCGTCGTCCGGCTCGGGGTGGGACTGGTGCGGATGGAACGCCGACGGCACCGGATGGCCGAGATCTTCGCGACGCCGGTGGGGGGTGAGCATGTCGACGCCCGCTGAGCCGCGCTCGGCCGCCCGCCTTCCCGGCCAGGGAGTGATCCACGACCTCGGCTACCGGCACTACGACGGCGTCCGGCTGGGCCGCGGCGCCATCACCCGCGCGCTGTTCGTCGAGAGCGCGAAGGGCGCCTACGGGCTCGGTCGGTCGACCCGCTCGAAGGTGATGCCGCTCCTGCTGTTGGCCGCCATCTGCTTCCCTGCGCTGATCATCGCCGTCATCGCCGCCGTCACAGCCGCGGACAAGCTGCCGGGCAACTACACGGCGTACGTGCTGAACCTCCAGCTCGTGGTGATGGTCTATGTCGCCGGGCAGGCCCCCGCCGGGGTCTCGCGCGACCTGCGGTTCCGGGTGATGTCGCTCTACCTGTCCCGCCCGCTGGAGCGGATCGACTACGTGGTGGCGAAGTACGCGGCGCTCACGGCGGCGACCTTCGCCCTGATGGCGCTGCCGCTGACCATCCTGTTCGTCGGCGCGCTGCTGGCCAAGCTGCCGGTGAGCGAGCAGGTGCCTGACTACCTGCGGTCCATCGGTGGTGCGTTCCTGACCGCTCTGGTGCTCGCCGGGATCGGGCTGGTCATCGCGGCCGTCACACCGCGTCGCGGTCTCGGGGTCGCGGCCATCATCGCGGTGCTGGCAGTTCTCGCCGGCGTGCAGGGGGCCGTGCAGGGCATCGCCGACCACGAGAACCAGGACACCTTCGCGGGTTACGCCGGGCTGTTCTCGCCGTTCACCCTGGTGCACGGCGTGCAGAGCTCGCTGCTCGGAGCGGAGAACCAGCTGCCGGAGGGACCGCCGGGCGCTCTCGGCGGCGCCGTGTTCGCCGCTGTCGTGGTGGGCGTGGTCGCGGCCTGCTTCGGTGCCCTGCTGGTCCGCTACCGGCGGGTGTCGATCTGATGGCGGTGCTGCTGCTGGACAAGGTGTCGCGCTGGTTCGGCAACGTGGTGGCCGTCAACGACGTCACGATGAACATCGGCCCCGGCGTCACCGGGCTGCTGGGCCCCAACGGCGCCGGCAAGTCGACGCTGATCCACATGATGGGCGGCTTCCTGCCGCCGTCGGCTGGCAGCGTGACGCTCGACGGTGAGGTCGTGTGGCGCAACGAGCAGATCTACCGCCGCATCGGCCTGGTCCCCGAGCGCGAGGCCATGTACGACGTCGTGACCGGCTGGGAGTTCGTACTGGCCAACGCGCGGCTGCACCGCCTCGACGACCCGGAGGCGGCAGCGCGTCGCGCGCTGGACATCGTCGAGATGACCGATGCGCAGGGGCGGGACATCTCGACGTACTCCAAGGGCATGAAGCAGCGCGTCAAGATGGCGACCGCCCTCGTGCACGACCCACCGGTGATGTTGCTCGACGAGCCCTTCAACGGGATGGACCCGCGCCAGCGGCTGCACCTGATGACGTTGCTGCAGCGAATGGCGGAGCAGGGCCGCACGGTGTTGTTCAGCTCGCACATCCTCGAGGAGGTCGAGCAGATCGCGGGCAGCATCGAGGTGATGGTGTCGGGCCGCCATGCCGCGTCGGGCGGCTTCCGGGAGATCCGGCAGCTGATGACCGAGCGGCCGCACCAGTACACGATCCGCTCCGACGACGACCGCAGGCTGGCCTCGGCGATCATTGCCGAGCCGAGCACGTCGGGGGTGCAGCTGATGGCGGCGCACGCCACCGAGGGGTTCGGCGCGCGGGGTGCACCGTCGACGGGGAGCCGGGACGGCTCGAGCGCCCTGCACGTGCAGGCCGTCGACTTCTCCGCGTTCGTGCGCGTCCTGCCCGAGCTGGCCAGCCGCCACGGCATCCGGCTCTACGAGGTGACACCGGCGGACGAGTCGCTGGAGAGCGTGTTCGCCTACCTGGTGGCGCGATGAACGCGACTGTTGCGCGCCTGACCGCCCGCAGCCTGCTGGGTCGGCGTCGCGCGTACCTGCTGATGGCGCTGCCCGGCGTGCTCATCCTGCTCTGCGTCCTGGTCCGGCTGCTGGCCGGGGAGGACAACGACATCACGGTCGGGATCCTGGGCG
>JAVEDA010000463.1 GCA_030841195.1 Actinomycetota bacterium
CGGCCTGGTGGCGTTCAACGCCCGGGTGGGAGGGGACCACAGATACCTCGGCTTCTACGTCGACTTCGCCGAGTGGACCCCGAGCAGCCCCGCCTACGCCGACGTGATCCCCCCGATGACGCCGGGGTCGCCGTCCTGGCACCTGGTCTACCTGGCGGCGCTGTGCGGGTTGGCCGCCTGCGGCGCGTTGCTGCGGGACGCCCGGCGCTGGTGGCTGCCGTTCACAGCAGGTGGCGGGCTGGGGGCACTCGTCCTGGTGGCCGGGGCGCTGCAGCTCCCGTGACCGGCACCAGGCCCCGACAGCTGCACGCCCTCGCGCCCGCCCTGGTGCGAGTCGTGCGCTGGCAGCCCGTGCTCGCGGCGGCGCTCTGCTCGGGCGCTGTGCTCTGGTGGCAGGACGACCGTGCGGCGGCCGAGGGGGACGCCGTGTGGCTGCTGCGCGTGGTGGCGCTGTTCCTCGCGGTGGCGCTCGCCTTCGCGCTGGACGACCGCAGTCGAGTCACTCTGGCCGCTGTCCCCACCCCGCAGTGGTGGCGGAGTGGCGTGCGACTCTTCGTCGCCGGGCTGCCCGCCGTCCTCGTCTGGGGCGGCGCGCTGGCCTGGGTCGAGCACCGGTCGGGCGGTGCGGTGCCGGGCCGCGCCCTCACCCTCGAGATGGCCGCGCTGGCCGCGGTCGCCCTGGCCGTCGCCGGCGGCCTGGTGCGGTGGCGGGACCAGCCCGAGCCAGGTCTGCTCGTCGGCCCGATCTTGCTGGGCGCGGGCCTGCTCATCCCCCAGCTGCCGCGCCGGGTCGCGCTGGCGGTCCCGCCGGGGCCGGACTGGACCGCCGCGCACCTGCGTTGGTCGGTGCTGCTCGCCGTCACGGCCGCCGTGCTTGCTGCCTCCTGGCGCGACCCGGCCGCCCGGTCCCCGCTGCGCCAACTCCACCCCCGTTGAGTGGCGCGACCTCGTGGCGCGTACGGCGTGTCGGCCACAAGATTGCGCCACTCGACAGGTCGGCGCCCGTGCGTGCGAGGCTAAGGCTCGTGCGAGTCCACGTCATTCAGCTGTCCTACGGCGACGACGAGTCGCTGCCCGACCGCGTCGACCGGGTGTCCGCCCTGGTGCGGGCCCAGTCCGGGGCCGACCTGGTGGTGCTGCCGGAGCTGTGGCCCAACGGCGGCTTCGCCTACGGCACCTGGCAGGCGGGCGCGCAGCCGCTGGACGGCCACCTGGTCACCACGCTGCGGGCCGCAGCACGTGACCTCGGGGCGAACGTGCACATGGGGTCGTTCGTCGAGCGCGACGACGACGACAGCCTCTTCAACACCTCGGTCCTGCTGGGCGCCACCGGGGAGGTCCTCTCGACGTACCGGAAGGTGCATCTCTTTGGCTTCGGCGAGGGCGAGCCCGCGCTGATGACGCCGGGTGACCGGCCGGTGGTGTACGAGACCCTGGGCCTGGCCACCTGCTACGACCTGCGCTTCCCCGAGATGTTCCGGGCGCTGCTCGACGCCGGCGCCGAGATCGTGCTGATGCCTGCCGCCTGGCCGGCCAAGCGGGTGCACCACTGGCGGCTGCTGGCGCAGGCGCGCGCCGTCGAGAACCAGTCCTACGTCGTGGCCTGCAACACCGGCGGCACCCACGCAGGTGTCCCGATGGGCGGGCACTCGCTGGTCATCGACCCGTGGGGGGAAGTGCTGGCCGAGGCCGGCGACGCCGAGGAGGTTCTGGTCGTCGACCTCGACCCGGCGTACGTCGCGAAGACCCGCGCCACCTTCCCGGTCCTCGCCGACCGCCGCCTCTGACGCCCCGCGCGGGCAGGGGTAGCAGCGCGACTGACCCCGCGGCTGCGACCATGGTCGGGTGGGACTGGGCTACCGAAAGCGCGAGTGGGACGACTACGAGTGGTTCCCCTCCGGCGGCGGCCGTCGCGGGCCGGCGGTCGTGGCGGAGCCCGGCGACCCGGACGGTGCCTCGGCGGCGCTGGTCGAGCGGGTGCTGCGCGACCAGGTCTGGGAGCCCGACGACGCCCCCAGGATCCTGCTGGTCGACCTGGACAACCTCCGGGCCGGGCCGGTGCGCTGGCGGGCCCGGATGGCGGTGGTGGTCGCGCTGGCCCGCCAGGCCGACCACGTCGCCCTGGCCGGCCAGGAGGGTGCGGTCCGGCGGGCCCGGCCGCACCTGGAGGAGTTTGCCGGCACGGCGGTGGCTGTGGCGGCCGGCAGCGACCTCGCCGACGTGGCCCTGCTGGCCAAGGTCGACGAGCTCGACCTGCCCGACGCGCAGCACCTGGTGGTCAGCAACGACGGCATCTTCGCCGAGCTCGCGCAGTGCGGCCCACTGGTCGTGCTCAGCCCCGGACGGAACGCGCTGAGCGACTCCCTGGCCGCCGCCAGCGTGCGGGTGATCGACCTGGCCGCGCTCGAGCACGATCTTCCGGTCCCCGCGCGAGCCTGATAGGGGCATACTGGGGGTGATGACATCGTCGCGGTCGACCCCACGCCCCCGCCCCGCCGGTAGTCCCTTCCGGGACCCGGTCGCCAAGCCCGTGCCGACCTTCGAGGTCGGCGACCGGGTGACGCACGACCAGGCCGGCCTCGGCCGGGTGGTCGGTGTCGAGGAGGGCATCGCGGTCCTCGTCGACTTCGGCGGCCGGGAGATGCGGATCGGCACGCCCTACCCCAAGCTCAGCAAGCTCTAGCCGGTACGCCGGGGAGCTCGCCCGCACTCAGCCGGCCGGCGGTGCGGTGCTGTCCCGGACCACGAGCTCGGTGGGCAGCACGACCCGCTTCGCGCGGCTCGGCTTGTGCCCCGTCTTGGCCGCCTCGATGGCCGCCGTCAGGGCCGCGGTGGCTGCCCGGCCCTTCCCGCTCACGTCCTGGCGCACCGTGGTGAGAGCGGGGCGCATCCGGCGGGCCAGCGGGCTGTCGTCGAAGCCGACCACCGACAGGTCCTCGGGCACCCGCAGCCCCAGCTCCTCGGCGACCCGCACCACCCGGTAGGCCATCACGTCGGAGAAGCAGAGGATCGCGGTCGGCCGGTCCGGGAGCTCGAGCATCTCGCGGACGGCGCGCGCGTCGGCGTCTTCCGGCCGCTCGGCCTTTCCGGCGGTCCACTCGGCCGGCCGCGGCGATTCTTGAGTCAGCACCGGCTTCAGGCCAGCCGCGTCCAGCGCGTCCGACCAGCCCAGCATCCGCTGGTGCGACACGTGCAGGTCGCCGGCTGCGGTGGCCGCCACCAGGCTGGGGTCGTCCGTGTGCTCACGGTTCACGATGCCGATCCGGCGGTGCCCGAGGTCGACGAGGTGCTGGGCGGCGGCCCTCGCCCCGCCCCGGTCGTCGACGTTGACGCTGGGGATGCCTGGCACCGGCACCTGGTCGACGAACACCACCGGTAGCCCGCGGCGGGTGAGCCAGTCGACCGCGCCCGAGTCGATCCCGCAGGAGTAGACCAAGGCGCCGTCCATCGGGACGTCGCGGGCAGGCACGTGCTCACCACGCTCGCCGGAGGTGAGCAGCGTCAGGGACAGCCCGGTAGGTGCGAGCTCGTGCGCGACGGCAGCCAGGAAGCCGGTCGCCACCTCGTCGCTGAAGGCGTACGCCAGCGAGTCGGTCATCAGGACGCCGATCGCACCGGCCGTGCCCCGCGCCAGGGCCCGCGCCGCCGGGTCCGGCCCGACGTACCCGAGCTCGGCGGCGGCGGCGAGCACCTTCTCGCGCAACGCCGTGGACAGCTGGTCCGGGCGGGAGAAGGCGTTGGACACCGTCATCCGGCTGACGCCGACACGGTCGGCGACCGTCTGCAGCGTCACCCGGGTCACGACCTCCAGCCTAGGCGGGGTCACCGGGCGGGCGACCACTCCGAGGGAGCGATGGTGGCCGCGGCCCGCTCGAGCAGCCCGGCAAGGGCAATCCGGCTGCGGCGGGTGCGGGCGACTGGCTCGGGCACCACGGGGGCGTCCGGCATGGCGCTGAGGTCTACCAGCGAGTTTACGTTGATCGGCATGGGGATCATCTCAGGACCTCCTCAGGTCTCTGTGCGGTTGTTCTGTACCGCTACAGTAACGCGGAAGTCTGTACCGGTCAAGTATCAATTTCTGCGACAGCACCTACCCACCGGAACGCCGACCGCGTCGGCACGGTTGGATCTCTGCGTGACCACCCCCGACACCTCCCGCCGGGCCCGGGTGCGGGCTCCCGAGCTGCGCGGCCGCGGTTGGCTGAACACCGGCGGCCGCGAGCTCGCGCTGGCCGACCTGCGCGGCAAGGTCGTCCTGCTCGACTTCTGGGCCTTCTGCTGCGTGAACTGCCTGCACGTCCTGGCCGAGCTGCGCCCGCTCGAGCAGAAGTACGCCGACGTCCTGGTGACCGTGGGGGTCCACTCACCGAAGTTCGAGCACGAGGCCGACCCGGCCGCCGTCGCAGCAGCTGTGGAGCGCTACGAGGTGCACCACCCGGTGCTCGACGACCCGGACCTCACGACCTGGAAGCAGTACGCCGTGAAGGCGTGGCCGACGCTCGTGCTGGTCGACCCCGAGGGCTACGTGGTCGCGCAGCTGTCCGGCGAGGGGCACGCCCACGCTCTGGACGCGCTGCTCGACGAGCTGGTCCGCGAGCACGACGACAAGGGCACCCTGCACCGCGGCGACGGGCCCGACGTGGCGCCGCCGGCGCCGGCCACCGAGCTGCGGTTCCCCGGCAAGGTCGCGGTCCTCCCGACCGGCACCCTGCTGGTCTCCGACTCGGGCCACCACAGCCTGGTCGAGCTGGCCGCCGACGGCGAGACGGTGCTGCGGCGGATCGGCTCCGGGGCCCGCGGGCTGGTCGACGGGCCACCCGGCACGGCTGCGTTCAGCGAGCCGCAGGGCGTCCTGCTGCTGCCGGCCGAGCTGCGCGCCGACAGCGGGTACGACCTGGTGGTCGCCGACACCGCGAACCATGCGTTGCGCGGCGTACGTCTCGAGGACGGCACCGTGACGACGCTCGCCGGCACCGGCCGGCAGTGGATGCAGGGCGCCGGCACCACCGACCTGTCCTCCCCGTGGGACCTGGCCTGGCACGACGGCCGGGTCGTAGTCGCGATGGCCGGCATCCACCAGCTCTGGTCCTTCGACCCGCGCACCCGCGCGGTCGACGTGCTGGCCGGGACGACCAACGAGGGCCTGCTCGACGGACCGGCCGTGGACGCCTGGTTCGCCCAGACCTCGGGCCTGGCCGCCGACGGGGACCGGCTCTGGCTGGTGGACGCCGAGACGTCATCGCTGCGGCACCTGCAGGACGGCACGGTGGGTACGTCGGTCGGCGCGGGCCTGTTCGACTTCGGTCACGTCGACGGTCCGGCCGCCCGGGCCCTGTTGCAGCACCCGCTCGGGGTGACCGTGCTGCCGACGGCTCGGTCGCGGTCAGCGACACCTACAACGGCGCGGTCCGCCGCTACGACCCGGCCACCGACCAGGTCAGCACGCTGCTCACCGGCCTGGGCGAGCCCAGCGACGCCGTGGTGCTCGACGGCGACCTGGTGGTGGTCGAGTCTGCGGCCCACCGGCTCACCCGGGTGCGCCTGCCGGACGAGGCGCTGGTGGTCGACGGCGTCGCGCAGCGCACCCACCGGCCGGTGACCGAGGTGGCGCCCGGCGCGATCGACCTGGAGGTGGTCTTCACGCCGCCACGCGGCCAGAAGCTGGACGAGCGCTACGGCCCGGCCACCCGGCTGGTGGTCTCCGCGACGCCGCCGGCATTGCTGCGCGAGGGCGAGGGCCGCGGGGACGGGCTCAGCCGGCGCCTGGTGCTCGACCCGCACGTCGGTGACGGCGTTCTGCACGTGGCCGCGATGGCGGCGTCCTGCGACGACGCGACAGGCCCCGACGGCGCGGAGTTCCCCGCCTGCCACGTGCACCAGCAGGACTGGGGAGTCCCGGTGCGACTCGTCGACGGTGCCGCCGCGGAGCTGCGTCTCTACCTCGCGGGCTGAGCATGGAGCTCATTGCGTCCGGCCGGGACTCCGACGTCTTCGGGTACGCCGATGGGCTGGTGCTGCGGCGCTATCGCGACGGCCGCTCCGCGGAGAGGGAGGCGGCCACGCTGCGCGCCGTGGCCGACCTCGGCTACCCGGTGCCGCTCGTCCAGGGCGCCACCGGCCCCGACATCGTGATGGAGCGGGTCGACGGACCGACCCTGGCCGAGGCACTGGTCGCCGGCCTGTCGCCCGACGAGGGCGGCGCGCTGCTCGCCGACCTGCACGACCGGCTGCACGCGCTCGCCTGGCCGGGAGGTCGGCACGCCGTACGCCACCGCGCTCCCGGCCGCTCAGGCGCTTCGTCGCCCGGACCCCTACCAGTCCGGCGCCGGGTTGGCCGCCCTGTCGCGGGCGGTCGACCTGGCTGGCTGCTTCGGCTGAGCCGGATCACCGGCGGCGGTCACCGCGCACGGTGGGCAGCGCGTCGGTCCGGCCGGCGTACCCGGGCCGGTGCACGTCGTGGGCGTACCACTCGTCGGTCCGATCGTCGTACGACGAGCGGCGACGGGGCCGACGCGGCCGGTGCATGACCACCTGCATCACGAGCAGCAGGATGCCGGACCAGACCAGGATCAGCCCGAGGTCGAGCACGTCGACGTACTTCTCCACCTCGGCCGGCGTGCTGATGCCGCCGAAGGCGATGACGCCGCCGAGCGCCATCAGCAGGACGGCGGGGCCGACCGACCGCCGGCCGGCGGGGCTGCGGGGTGTCCGCGAGCGCATGTCTCTCCTCTCCGGACGCGCCTCGGCCGGCGACCCGAGGTGCTGCGGGGCGCCGGCCGGTGCTGGTGCAAGGGTGTCAGGAGCTAGACGCGGTCGTCGTAGACCCTGCGCTCCTCGACCACGTCGCCGCGGCCGCGGCTGCGCGGGCCCCAGATGAACGCGGTCATGATCAGGCCGATGACGCCGACGATCATCAGGATGTAGCCGACGACGGCGATGTCGAGGCCGGAGACGCTCGCGTTGACAGCAAAGGCAAGGATTGCGCCGACGGCGATCAGGAAGATGCTGACCCCGATGCCCATGGTTCCTCCAGGATGGTCAGTCGGACGGCTCGGGTGAGCCGCGTGCAGACCGACGGGTGACGGCCGCTACGTGCGGTGTACCCAGGCCCTCCGGCGGCACACCGCCCACCACCCGATCAGCCCCGCCACCACAAGATCGTTCGCGACATTTCGCCACAACACGCCGCACTCCGCGCCGGTGTGTCGAGCACAAACGTCGCGAACGATCATGATCCCGATGGTCAGGAACGATCATGACCCCGCTGACGCGAGGTGGGCTATGCGGCTAGAAGGCGTCCTCGGGGACGTCCATCAGGGAGTTGTCGATGCTGTCGGCCACCGCGCGGGCGGCCGTGATCAGCGGCAGCACCTGGGCGGCGAAGAACTTCGCGGCCGCCACCTTGCCGGTGTAGAACGCCTGGTCACGC
Source organism: Actinomycetota bacterium (assembly GCA_030841195.1). Classification (GTDB taxonomy): domain Bacteria; phylum Actinomycetota; class Actinomycetes; order JACCUZ01; family JACCUZ01; genus JAVEDA01. The sequence continues at coordinate 7,430 of JAVEDA010000463.1, forward strand.
CCGGTGGCGCCGGCCTCCAGCGCCGCCTGGGCCACCACGGCCTGCCGCAGCAGCAGCCACGCGACCACCAGGTCGCCGCAGGCCAGCAGCAGCCGGCTGGTGTTCTGGCCGACCTTGTAGATGTTGGTCACGTCCTCGGCCGAGGCGGTCAGCGAGCCGACCATGGTGGCGACGATGCCCTGCACCTGCTCCAGCGCGGTGGCCAGCAGGTCGCGCTCGGTGCGGAGAGACCCGTTCCCCTCGTCCCCCTTGGCGAACTCCTGGATGTCGGTCATCAGCTTGGTCA
>JAVEDA010000492.1 GCA_030841195.1 Actinomycetota bacterium
TCGACACAGGTAGCCCCCCAGTACGGCACCGACCGGGATCGCCACCAGCAGGCGGACCAGGACCAGGGCCGCATCGAGCTGGGAGTGAGGGTAGACCGTCACCCGGGCAAAGATGGGCACGTCGACCAGTGCGGCGATCAGGGCGCACCCGACGAAGAAGCTGACGACGAGGGCTCCCCACGCCGGCCGGGCGCGCAGAGCACCCGGCGGGACGAGGGGCGTGGCGGCACTTCGCTGCCGGAGCACGAAGGCGACCGCGGCCGCTGCGCTCACGGTCAGCAGCCAGGGACCCGCCGAGGAGAGGACCTCGACCTGGGGGTCCGCGGTCGCGAATGCCAGCACGATGCCGGCCAGCACGACAGCCAGCAGGGCGGCACCCGGCAGGTCGGCCGATCGGGCGAGCCCGCGCCAGCCGCGCCAGCCGACCAGCGGCCGCCGTGCCGTCGCCTGGCGAACCACGAAGAGGGCTAGCAGGACCACGAAGGCCAACGACATCGGCGTCGACCACCTGCTGTCCCCGGCGTACCTGATGAAAGCCAGCCCGGTGGTCAGCCCGCTGGCGAGCCGCTGCGGCTCGGTCATGACGAGCACGAGCGCCGCCAGCGCGAGCAGCGCCAGCGCGATCCCGGGGAAGTCGAGAGTGGGTCGCCGTGACTTCGCCGGTGACGCGACGGCACTCTCGGCCGTGGGGCGGGCACCGACGGTGAGCAGGGCGGCCACGATGACGAGGCTGGCGGCCAGGTTCACCCAGAAGATCGTCCGCCAGGTCCACCGGGTGAGGATCAGGGCGCCGTACAGCGGTCCGATGACAGCGCCGAGCTCCTGGACCGCACCGACGACGCCGAGCGGAAGCCCTCGGCGCTCGGCCGGCCAGATGTCCGCGACCAGCGCGAGCGTGGCCGGTACCAGCCCGCCGCCACCGGCGCCCTGGATGAAGCGACCGGCCACCATCGTCACCAGGTCGTACGACGCTGCCGTCACCAGCGAACCGACGGAGAACGCCACCAGGGAGCCCACGAGGACGGGGATCCGGCCACGGATGTCGGCGATCCGGCCGACCAGCGGCAGCATGGCTACGTAGCCGAGCAGGAAGCCGGACACGACGGGTGCGCCCCGCTGCAACTGGTCGATGCTGAGCCCGACGGATGCGATCATGTCGGGCAGCGCCAGGACCACGACATAGGTGTCCGCCGCCGCGAAGCCGACGGCGATCGCCGCGAGAACGAGCAGGGCGCGCGGGGTGGCAAGCGTGCGCGTCACGGGGTAGCTCACGACGGGCCGCCGCTACTGGGGCGCGGTGATGGTGACGGGATCGGCCGTCAGGTCGAAGATGATGGAGTAGGTGCAGTCGCCGTGGTCGCCGTAGAACGGTCCGGTGATCGACACACCGTGCAGTGCGTTGCCATCTGTCAACGTGAACGTGACCTTGAAGCTGGTCAGCGCCGATGACGAGAACAACGCATGCACGTACTTGCCCGGCAGGTGTCCGTCGACCTTGGTGAGGATCGTGCTGCCGCTCCGCTCGGACCCGCTGGTCTTGGCGGCGACCGTGTCCGTGAGCAGGGACGAGATGCCGGTCCTCCGGTTCATCAGTGCCGCCGGGTCGGGCGCGCCGTAGTCGGCCGGGTTGATCTTGCTCCACCCCACGAACGGCAGCTTGGCGTAGACCGCTCCGTCGACGGCGACCAGCCCGGCGTCGATCGAGAGGCCCTTCATGACCTGGACGCTGCCAGTGAAGGCGGGAGCGTGGGTACCGGTCCCGTGGGCGGACTCCAGGGCCGAGACGCCGCCTGGGAGGTGGTCGGACGACAGTGTGAAGCCGATGAACTTCGCCTCGTCGAAGCTCTTTTTGGCGGCCGCCAGGCGGTCAGCGACCGGCTGTCGGTTGCTGGTCGAGCCGCTGCAGGCCGCCACGGCGAACAGCACCACCACCATCAGCGTCGTCAGCCTGCGCACGTGGAACAGCCTGCCACGGCGGCGCGGTGGCAGGCAGTCAGCCGCGCGGCGTCCCGGCGATCGCCGCGATCGGCTGGGTGGCCGGGGTGCCGGACCCGTCGCGGCGGCCCTGGTCGGTCGGGAGGTCGATGGGCGCTCCGCTCGCCGCCGACGCCCGGGCCGGGCCGGGCCCGACGTAGGCGGTGACGAGGGTGTCCTCGCCCTTCAGGAACCGGTGGCACCGCACCCCGGCGGTGCCCCTTCCCTTGCCCGGATACTCGGCGAGAGGCGTCACCTTGACACTGCCCGTCTCCGTCCCCGGCAGCGAGTTCGCCGTCCCCGAGACCGTGACCACGACATCGCCGAGCGTCGGGTCGGCGGCCCCGAAGCAGACCACGTGTGCCCCGCCGGAGAGGCGTACGCCGGCCACGCCGCCACCCGACCTGCCCTGTGGCCGAACCACCGACGCCGGGAAGTGCAGCAGCTGCGCGTCGCTCGTGACGAAGGCGAGCTCCTCGCCGCCCGAGATCTCCTGCCCGCCCACCACCACGTCATCGGGGTCGAGCCGGATCAGGTCCCAGCTGTCCTTGCCGAGCACCTCCGGCAGCACCCGCTTGACGACACCGCCTCGCGTGCCGAGCACGAGGCCGGGGGAGTCGGGCAGCAGGGACATGAGGGTGACCACCCGCTCGCCGGGGTCGAGCGCGAGGAACTCGGTGAGCGGGGCGCCGCCCTGCAGAGTCGGCGCGTTGGCGGTGTCGGGCAGCACCGGCAGGTCGAGCACGCTGAGCC
>JAVEDA010000287.1 GCA_030841195.1 Actinomycetota bacterium
GTGCCCGTGGCGATCCAGGGTGCAGGCAATCGTGCCACCGGTGGCGAGCAGGGCGACCCGAGGGCGACGGCTCATGCGCGCAGCGTAAGAAACGGCGGATGTGCTTGCAGAGTGCATGACCGCATCCTAGAGTCCTGGGACTACAAGTTGCCCCCCACCTTGCGAGGCGCCAGATGGACACGGAACGGAAGCCGGTCGCCCATGTCGGGTCCGAGCAGGGAACCAGGCAGGAGATGACTGCTCCCGAGACGACCAACCGGGCGTTCGAGATCGAGCAGCGTGGCATCGACCACATCCCCTTGAGTGAGCGACGCGGTAGAGCCTTCGACCTGTTCTGGATCTGGTTCGGCGCAAACGTGATCTTCACCTACGTGATCAGCGGGGCGATCATCGTCAGCTTCGGGCTCGGGTTCTGGGCCGCGATCACGGTGGCGGTCGTCGGCAACCTCTTCTACGTCCTCGTCGGCCTGTGCTCGATCCCCGGCGCTCGAGCGGGCACGCCGACCCTGGTGGTCTCGCGCAGCGCGTTCGGCGTGGTCGGGAACGCGCCCGCCGCGTTCCTCAGCTGGCTGACCGCCGTCGGGTGGGAGGCGGTCAACATCGTCATCGGTGCCCTGTCGCTCTATGAGATCTTCCAAGAGCTGGGCGCCGGCCCGGGCAACGCTTGGAAGGCGATCGCGCTGGTGGCGATCGTCACATTGACTTTCGGTGTCGCGGTGCTGGGTCACGCGACGATCACATTGCTCAACAGGTTCTTCTCCTACGCGCTCGGCATCGGCACCTTGGTCCTCGGCATGTTCGTGCTGCCGAAGATCAACTTTGATGCCCAACCGGCGCTGGCCGCACCCACACACGCGGGGGCCTGGCTGCTTGCGTTGCTCGTGATGGCGGCAGCGCCAATCTCGTGGGTCAACACCGGCTCCGACTACTCGCGGTACCTCCACCCGAAGACATCCAGCAAGAGCATCGTCCTGTGGACGTCGCTCGGGGGCTTCCTCCCTGCCCTCGCGATCACCGTCTTCGGGATCGCGGCGGCGACCGCCACCGACATGACCGATCCGGTTGCCGGGCTCAAGGAGATCCTGCCCAACTGGTTCTTCGTGACGTACCTGGCCGTGATCGTCGGCGGGACAATCACCAACAACTTCCTCAACACCTACTCGTCGGGCATGAGCCTGCTCGCGTTCGGTCTGAAGGTGAAGCGCTACCAGGCCGTCCTGATCGATGCCGTGGTCGGCACGGCCTTGTCGATCTACGCCTTGTTCGTCTTCGACTTCACCAACTCGTTCATCTCATTCCTGTCGATCATGGTGTTGTGGATCGCCCCGTGGTGCGGCATCTACCTGGCCGACATGGCGCTGCGGCGTGGCCGGTACGACGTCGAGGCGCTGCACCAGCGCGAGGGGGTGTACGGGTACCGGCGCGGCGCCAACCCCGTGGCCCTCGGGTGGTTCGCGGCCGGGATCGCCTGCGCTGCGTTGTTCTCGAGCAGCGCAGTCTTCGAGGGGCCGCTGGTCGGCACCATCGGCGGCGGGGACATCTCGATCTACGTCGGCTTGCTCGTCGCGCTCGTCGGGTACTACCTGACTATGCGCAGCCGCGTCACGACGTCCCGTAGCCCCCTCGGGACGCCGGTACCCTCTCAAGCGACGCCGACGGGCGTCGTTGCCGCCGATGCCAGCACCGAGGAGGCGCCTGCGTGACGACCATCCGTGAGGTCGGGCCGGTGACGCTAGGGGACGCAGGCCCCCAGTCCGCATGGTTCGACGTCCGCTCGCTCGAACCCGGCGTCTTCCTCATCGCCGAACCGGGTCATGTGAACAGCTTCCTCGTCGTCGGTGACGACCGGGCGGTGCTTCTCGACACCGGCCTGGGGGTCGCCGACATCCGCGCCGTCGCCGAAGGTCTCTCCGGCAAGCCGCTCTCCGTCGTCAACACCCACTATCACTTCGACCACACTGGCGGGAACCGGCAGTTCGACCAGATCGCCATCCATCGGGACGGAGCTGCCCTTCTCGCCCAGCCCGCGCCGGAGGGCCTTGCGCAGGGATACATGGAGTACACGCGGCGGATGATCTCCGCGTGGGGCGGCTACAAAGATCTCGACGACAGCTACTTCCACCTTGTCACCGCGGACACACTGATCCGCCCTCTACCGCCTGGCTTCGATCCCCAGGCGTACGCCGTGACGCCGTCCAAGGCCACGCAGCTGCTCGATGACGGCGACGAGCTCGATCTTGGCGGCCGGGTCCTGCGTGTCATGCACACACCTGGCCACTCGCCGGACAGCATCTGCCTCCTCGACGAGCACAACGGGTTGCTCTTCGGTGGTGACACGATCAATACCGGACCGATCTATGCGCAGCTCGAGGGCTCTGACGTCACTGCGTTCGCCGCATCCACCCGTCGCCTCGCCGGGCTGCGCGACGGCGTCCGGCGGGTGTTCGTCTGCCACTTCATGCGGGTCGACAACCCGTCGTCGCTGCTTGCCGAGATCGCGGACGGCTTCGAGCAGCTGCTCGCAGGCACCGCGTCGTACCGGGACAACGCAGACTGCCTCGGCTACCCCGTGCGCGAGGCGTGCTTCGACCACTTCTCCGTGTTCGTCGCCGGTGACGCAGGTGGCACCCGGGTGTGATCCCTTCTACCGTGACCGTGATCGGCCCTCGGCGTCCCGAGCAGGTCGAGCAGTTCTTCGACCGCGTCGGTCAGCTCGACCGGGAAAGCCCGGTCCCCCTCTACTACCAGCTACAAGAGCTCCTCAAGGAAGACATCGACGCGGGGCACTGGCAGCCGGGTCAGATCCTGCCGTCGGAAAGCGACCTCGAAGCGGGGCTCGGTGTCAGCCGCACCGTCATCCGCAAGGCTCTCGACGTCCTGCAGGCAGACGGCCAGGTCATCCGGCAGAAGGGCCGCGGCACGGTAGTCGCACAGCCGAAACTTCGGTACGACGCGGTCGCCACCGCCCAGGAGTGGCTGCACGAAGACATGTCGGAACGGGCCGTGCTCGCCGAGGTGATCGATGTGCGCCTGGTCAACGCCGGCGGCAACCTCGGGAAGCTCCTTCAGGTCCCCGCCGCGAATCAGCTCTTCGAGATCACGGCCGTGACCTCGGTAGGCGAACCGGTATCGCTCACCCAGGCCTACCTCCGATGCGACGCGTCCCCCGAGCTCACCACTGCTTCCGCCGTCAACAACGGCTTGCTTCTGGAGATCGGTGGGCCGGACCTGCTGCATCAGCTTGCGGCACGGTACGGGCTTCAGGTGCACCGATCCGAGCTGAGCGTCGAGGCCACGACCGCGAACGAGTTCGAGTGCAGAACCTTGAGCATCACCGACCGCGCACCCATGTTCCTCGTCAGCACGCTCGTCAGCGATGTCGATGACGCGCCGCAGGCGTTCCTGCGCTCGGTGATCCGCACCGACCAGTTCCGGTTCACCGCCACAGTCGTGCACACCCCTCCAATCTAAAAACTGACACGGCGCGGCATTGTCGGCCGTCAGTCCGTCTGCTCGATCCAGACACTGCTGTCCGGAATGTGCGTGGCGTCCTGGGGATTCTGACCGCCCGGTTCTCCGCGGATGCCGCCATTTGGGTGCCGGAACGAGTCCTCCGGGCTCGACCGGACTAGGCAATTGCCGTTCAGCAGCACCCCCGCCCCGCGCTGGCCCTCGTGACTGCGAACGAACGCCTAGACTTCGCGGGCGCGGTGACAACTCCAACGGATGCAGAGATTTCACAGGAGCGAATGTGCCCACGCCCACGGGGCCCCGCAAGGCAAGCACCAGGTCGAGCGTGCCTGTCAGCCCGAACGGGCGAACAGGCCACGACCCGAGCCTCCTCGAGAGCCTGCTGGACGTCATGGAGTACTCGACCTGCGTCGTGAACGGCGACGGTGACATCGTCGCCACGAACCGGGCTTGGCGTCAGGCCGCCTCCGGTGCGGGTGGCAGCGGGCTGCTACCTGTCGAAGGCCCCTACGTCGACGTCTGGGCCCCGGCGACCGGAGACAACCGTGTCGTCGCGGAGAAGATCTCGGTGGGGCTCGAGCTCGTCCTCAGCGGCAAGTCGGACACGTTCAGCATCGACTACGCCTTTGCCAGCGGTGACAAGGAGCGTTGGATCAGCCTGCGGATCACGCCGCTCCACGAGATCTCCGGGGCAGTGCTCAGCCACGTGGACATCTCAGCGGCGACACGCTCTGCCCGCGCCATGTCCTACCAGTCGCTGCACGACCCGCTGACCCAGCTGCCCAATCAGGACCTGCTCAGGGATCGGCTCAGGCAGGCGTTGGCATGGGCCGAACGGACTGGCCGACCGGTCGTCGTCGCCTTCTTGTCCTTGGACGGCTTCAACCGGGTCAACGAACGGCTCGGGCACATCGCTGGGGACGAGCTGTTGCAGGCGGTCAGCGGCCGATGGCTTGCGCTGATGCGCAGCGGTGACACGTTGGCTCGCTTTGCCGGTGACGAGTTCGTCGCGGTCTGGCCCGGCGTCGAGTCCATCGACGAGGGAGAGGCCTTCGTGCACGGCTTGTTCGAAGCCCTCGCGCGACCCTTCGCCTTGACCGGGTCAAGCATGGCCGTGTCTGCGAGCATCGGTGTGGCGGTGAGTGTCCCGAGCCAGTCACCCGACGATCTGCTGCAGGCTGCTGACGCGGCGATGGCGGAGGCCAAGAGCCGCGGCCCCGGCCACATCACATTGCACTCGGACGCGCTGCGGGAAGGAATCCACCTGCGACTGCGGACGGAGGTGGAGCTGCGGGAGGCGCTCAAACATGACGAGCTGGTGCTGCACTACCAGCCGGTGGTGGATCTCACCCGAGGTGTCACCACTGGGGTGGAGGCGCTGGTCCGCTGGCAGCGAGCTGACGGGCTCCGGATGCCGGACACGTTCATCCCGGCCGCCGAGGCCAGCGGTCTGATCGTCCCGATGGGTGTCTGGGTGCTCCAGGAGGCCTGCCGGCAAGGCGCGCTGTGGCGTCGGCAGGGCCTGGACCTGGACGTCGCGGTCAACCTGTCGGCTCGACAGGTGACCGATCCCGACGTGGTGAGCATCATCCAGGACGCTCTTCGTCGTTCCGGGCTTCCTCCTCAGCGCCTGATGGTCGAGGTCACCGAGTCCACCGTGATGGAAGACGCTGATGCCGCCGAGGTTGCGTTGCGGGCCATCGCCGCACTCGGCGTGACGGTCGCTATCGACGACTTCGGAACCGGCTACAGCTCGCTGGTGTACCTGAAGCGCTACGACTTGCACGCCCTCAAGGTGGACCGGTCATTTGTCGCCGGCATGGGCATCAACGCCGAGGACGACGCCATTGTGGCGAGCATCATCAACCTCGCCGGCGCCGTCGGGGCCGTCTGCATCGCCGAAGGTGTCGAGACCCGTGAACAGCACGCGGCCCTGGTGGGGCTCGGCTGCGACTATGCGCAAGGCTTCCTGTTCGGTCGGCCGGTCCCCGCCGAGGGGCTCGGCCAGGCGCTGGCAGACTGCGCGCGAGTCCTGGCGGCTCAGCCGCTCGCAAGGACTGACGTGCCCGGACCGTAGCCAGGCTGACATCGGCGTGAACCCATCCGATCAAGGCGCTGCCTTCATCGGCGTACGGCGAGGTGCTGCGCCAGGTGATCGATCACCTCGCGTGCGTCGTCCTCGATGCCGTGGATGAAGGTGGACTTGCGCCGCCGCAGCACGGGCAGCCCCAGCGCGTACAGCCCCGGGCTGTCGACCACCCCGCCGTCGTGGCGCAGCTGCCCCTTCTCGTCGACAACCGGCACGTCGAGCCAGGAGTAGTCGGGCCGGTACCCCGTCGCCCAGACGACGGAGCGGATCTCGCCGGCGTGCAGGTCGAGCTGCAGGCGGTTCGACGTGGGCATTTCCGTAGGCGCAAAGGTTTCAGGCGAGTCGACCGCGCCATCGTGCCCGTGCGTCCGGGCCCAGTCGTCGAAGGTGCCCAGTAAGCGCCTCATCTTCAGGTCCGCCAGCGAGAACGTGTTGCGCAGGCCGCCGGAGAACTGCGCCTGCCCGTCTCGGACGTTCGCCCAGCGCCCGACCAGCTCGACGCCGAGCCCCCGGAGCGCGTTGAGGTCGAGCGTGACCCGCTCCGGGGTCCCGACGAGCTGGGGCGACGGGAGCCGCCGGGCGCGGGTGAGGTCGTCGATCTCGTCGTACCGCTGGTCCCACACGCCGGCCGCGTCCATCCACCAGAGCACGTCGTGGCCGCGGTAGGTGCGCGGTAGCCGCACGTGTTCGCCCACCGAGAGCGTCACGGGTCGCCCGGAACGCTGGATCTCGGCTGCCAGCTGCACGCCCGTCGCTGACGCGCCCACCACGAGCACGCCGCCGTCGGCCAGCTCGTCGGGGCTGCGGTAGGTGAAGGGCGTCCGCTGCTCGACGGAGGCCGGGACCGCGCTCCGCAAGCCCGGCACCGTGGGTCGGTTGCAGGCACCGGTCGCGATGACGACGGTCCGGCTGCGGACCTCGCCCTGACTCGTCGTGACGGCGTACCCGTCGTCGGTGCGGCGGACGCGGGTGACGTCCGTGCCGGTCCGGACCGGCACGGACGATGACGCGGCGACGCGCTCGATGAGCTCGACCACCTCGCCCATCGTCAGGTAGCCGTCCGGATCCGACCCGTCGTAGCGATGGCCGGGGAGGTTGGTCAGCCGGTTCGGAGTCAGCAGCCGCAGTGAGTCCCAGCGCTCGCGCCGCCAGGAGTTCGCCACCTCCCCTCGCTCCAGCACCAGATGATCGATCGACCGCTGACTCAGGAAGTGGCTGGCGGCCAGGCCCGCGTGGCCGGCGCCGATGACGACAGCGCTGGTGCGTTCAGTCGTCAAGCAACCTCGACCGTCACATCCGTGGGGTTCGTCAGGGCGTCGAACACCGCCGACCGCTTCTGCGACTGCGCGACCAGCGCCTCGATGTCTTCCTTTGACGCGTCGGCGTCGATCCGGAAGGTGACTTTGACGTCGTTGAAACCGTTGCGGACGTCGCTGTCCGCGCCCAGGATGCCACGGATGTCGTGGTTGCCCTCGACTGTCGACTCGATGGAGCGCACCTGGATGCCGCGGTTCTGTGCCACTGAGGCGACGCCGGCGGTCA
>JAVEDA010000042.1 GCA_030841195.1 Actinomycetota bacterium
CAGGACGCGGCCAGCTCGCGGTCGAGGTGGCCGGCCAGCCAGCTGTTGAGAACGTGCTCGACGTCGATGTGCAGCCACCGTTCGACATCGAGCACTCGTCTCGCGTCGGTCATGGCCATGCTGGCGCGGGTCGACGCGATGTCGCGCACCCGGTCGTAGACGCCGACGAGCAGCACCACGACGGCGATCTCACCGAGCAACAGGGGACGGGTGCGCCGGCGGAACACCCCCGCAGCGGTGGCGACAACGGTCACAGCAGTCACGCCGCGCCCTCCGCGCCCGGGAACAGCGTGCTGGCCGGACGCAGGGTCCGGGCCGCCCCGCGCTCCGCGAACCACTCGTGCCCGAGGAGTGCACGGAACAGCGGTCGCGGCAGTCGGAGCAGCAGCCCCAGCGTGCGGCTGTCGGCCGACTCGCCGCCGGCCTGCGACACGTGCGCCGCCATCGCCGCACGTTTGGCACCGGTGAACGCACGGACGTCGACCCGGTGCGTGATCTCGCCGCGCGGCAGGTAGGCGCCGGCCATCGGCGGCAGCTCGATGCCGCGGCCGAGGTGCAGCACTCCCATCGCGCGAACCCCTCGCTTGAGCAGGTCCCGGTCGATGGTGGCCTCCAGCACCCGCGGGGTGCCGGCGAGCTGGGCCGCGAGGACGCCTACCCGGTGCACCGCGACGTGGTCGGGGTGGCCATAGCCGCCGTGCTCGTCGTAGACGGTCAGCACGTCGGCCTGCTCCTGCTCGAGGATGGCTGCTAGCCGTTCGGCGGCGTCCGGCAGCGGCGTCCGGCAGAACGCGGACGGGCCGCCCGCGGTGCCGTCCATGCCGGAGTCCTCGTAGCCGAGCAGCTCGACCCGGGCGCAGCCGAGCAGCCGCGCGGACCGGCTCAGCTCGGCTGCGCGGACGGCCGCCAGCCCGCCCTCACGGCTGGCCGGGTCGGCGAGCCCGGCGCCACCGGAGGTAGCCGTGACGAGCACGACGCGGTGCCCGGCCGCCGCCAGCCGGGCCAGGGTGCCGCCGGTGAGCAGCACCTCGTCGTCGGGGTGCGCGTGGAAGGACACGATGGTCCGGGGCACGGTCACGACGCGGCGTCCATCGCGAGGACCGGCTGCTGCCGCCCGGCCAGGGCGGCCGCCCGCCGGTAGAGCTGCTCGGTGCGGTCGACGGCGAACGGCCAGGTGGTCGCCGGCGGCACCGACGCGTTGTGCGCGGCGATGCGCGTGCGCAGGGCCGGGTCCCGGACGAGCGCCGCGACGGCCAGCGCCATCTCGTGGTCGCTGCCCACCAGCAGCCCCTCGGTGCCGTGATCGACGTACTCCCTGACCCCGCTGCCCGCCTTGGCCACCACCGGCAGACCCACCGTGCGGGCCTCGAGCGCCGCGATCCCGAACGACTCGAGATCCGCCGGCGCGACGTAGACGTGCGAGCGCTGCAGCAGCTCGCGCGACTGCTCCCGGCTGAGCCGGCCGGGCAGGTCGACCCAGTCCGTCATCCCCCAGGCGGCGACCGCCCGGCGCAGGCGCGGCAGCTGCCGGCCCTCGCCGGCGAGCACCAGGCGCAGCTGCACCTCCGGCTCGACCAGCTCGCGGACCGTGCGCAGCGCGCGCAGCAGGGCGAGCGGCCGTTTCCGGGCGGCCAGCCGGCCGAGGCTCGTCACGACCACCTCACCGGCGTACGGCGAGGAGAGCACCCCGTCCGGCCGGGCCCGCCACCAGGCGACGTCGACGGCATTGGGCACCACGTCGACCAGCACGCCGGTGCCGAGCGCGCGGCGCAGCGGTCCGGCCGCCACCTGGCTCACCGCAGACCAGGCGACCGGCCGGCGGGCCAGCCGCAGCCCGGTGCCGGCCGGCTGGACCAGGGCCGGCGAGTCCGGCCACATCGAGTGGGCCGTCACGGCGACCGGGATGCCCTGCGCGCACGCGGCTGCGGTCAACGACATCGCCATCGGCGAGAACACCGAGACGTGCACGTGCACCACGTCGAACCGGCCGGCCCGCAGCACCTCGCGCAGCGCAGCCCGGCCGGCGCGGTGCACGAACGGCCCGTCCGCGGCTCTCGGCGCGGTGCCCCGGGCCCGGGTGAGCACGTGCACCTCATGGCCGGCTCGACCCTGGTGCGCCGCGAGACCGCTGACGTGGGTCTCGATGCCGCCGAGGCGCGGGAGGTAGACGTCGGTGACGTGGACGATGCGCATCAGGACGCCGCCGGTGCGAGGGGGGCGTGAGTGCCGCGCTGGGCCAGCCACCAGCCCAGCAGCCAGGCGCCGCCGACGGGGATCTCCAGGCCGAAGACGAAGGCCCGGTAGAGCAGGATGCCGGCCGCCGCCGCGGCGGGAGCACCGCCGACGGCGACGATCATGGCGGTGGCCGCGACCTCCACCACGCCTGCGCCACCCGGCGTGATGGGCAGCGCGGTCACGACCCGTTCGACCGCGAAAACTGCGAGCACGAGCGCTGCCGGCAACGGGCTGCCGACGGCGGCCATGCAGGCCCACAGCAGCAGAGCCTGCAACGCGTTGTAGAGCAGGACCCCCCAGGTCATCGGGCGCCAGGCGGACCGGACCAGGCCGACGGCCCCGACGCGCACCGCCTCGAGGCGGTCGACCACGGTCGGCGTGACGGTGCGGTGCCCGAGCAGCAGCAACCGGTCCAGCGCCACACCGATGACCCGACCGCCGCGACGGGTCAGGACCGCGACGGCGGCCACCGCGACCGTGACGAGCAGCACCCCGCTGCCGGCACCGGCGGCGAGCAGCATCGGGCGGCGCAGGGCGACGTCGTTGGCCGCCAGCAGCACCAGTGCTACGGCGGGGAGCAGCGCCTTGATGGCGACGTGCCAGCCGTTGACCAGGCCGGTGTACAGCGAGAACTCGCGGGACGTGAAGCCCCAGCGCCGGACCATCAGGTAGTTCAGGCCGATCCCGAGACCGCCACCGAGCGGGAGCATGTTGGACAGCGCACTGCCGGTCAGGTTGAGCGTCAGGGCCCGGCGCACGCTGAGGCCGGGCAGCGCGGCCGTGAGGACCCGGCTGTGGACCACGAGCCCGATGGCCCACAGTGCCGCGAGCAGCCCGAGCTGTGTCGGCGTCGGCACCTGCAGCGCGGTCCCGATGTCTGCCCACGGCGCGCCGGCCACCTTGGGCAGCGCGACCACGAGCAGCCCGACCGATGCCGCGGACGCGAGCCCGATGCGCAGCAGAGCGGTGCGTCGTTTGGGCTGTGCTGCCGGGCCGGGCGGGGCCGGATCGGACCGGTCAGGTGTCACAACAATGACGCTAGGAACCGGCCGGCAAGCGGCTGGCCCCTCGAAGGCAAGCGGACGGCAAGAACCGCAGCGTCGTTGCCCGGCCGGCCTGAGCTAGAAGTCGCGGCCGGCGAGCAGCAGGGTCATTCGGGTGGTCGCCTCGGTGTGGGCGTGCACCAGGCGGCCGCCGAGTCCCTCCGCGAGCGACGCGGCCATCCGCAGGCCGAGCCGGTGCCCGCCGGGCGGGGTCGTGGCCTCCTCGACCTGCGACGCCACCAGTGACCCACCCGGCCGCAGCACCCCCTCGTCGACGACGTCCAGGGCGACCGCACCGCCGCCGTCGCGCGCGGTCACGGTCACCTGACCTCGACCGTGCCGCAGGGCGTTGTCGAGCAGCACGTCCAGGATCTGCCGCACGGCTGGGGCGGACGCCGCGGTCCGCGGGTGCGGCAGCTCGATCACGACCAGCTCGCGACCGGCAGCCGCCAGTGGTGCCCGCCACCGGTCCTGGACACCGGCCAGCAGCGCAGCGACGTCGAGCTGTTGACCCTGCTCGGGGACGCCGCGGGCCAGGGCCAGCACGTCGTCGACGGTGCGGGAGAGCCGGTCCGCCGACGCGATGGCCTCCCGGGCGGCCAGGTGCAGGTCACCGTCGTTCTCCAGGGCCGACTCGAGGCCGAGCCGCAGGCTGGTCAGCGGCGTGCGCAGCTGATGGCTGGCCTGAGAGGTGAAGGCGCGTTCCCGCGCCAGCATGTCCTCGAGGCGTTGCGCGGTCCGGTTGAGTGCCTGCCCGGTGCGGTCGATCTCTCCGACCCCTGAGGGTGACGCGCGCGAGGTGAGGTCGCCGGAGCCGAGGTCCTCGGCCACCTTCTCCAGCTCCTGCAGCGGGCGGGCCAGCCGCCGCGCGGCCATCGCTGCCAGCACGGTGGCGCAGAGGACGGCGAGCACGGCCAGGCCGGTCATCGCCAGCCAGGTGCCGCCGACCCGGCCCCGGACCTCCCCCGGGGTCGAGGCCGCGCGGGTCACACCGACGACCTGCTCGGCGGCGGTGACGGGCACGGCGACCACCAGCACGCCTTCGTCGCTGCCGTCGGCGACCCGGCCGGTCCGCAGCGCGGTCCGCACCGCCTGGTCGGCGGTCGTCGGGCCTCGCCCGACCACCTTGGTGCCGTCCGGGCGGTAGACGGCGACGCGCACGGACGGGTCGAGGTGTCCCAGGTGCAGCGCGTGCCCCGCGACGAATTCGTCGGGCGACAGCTCGGCCGCGGCGCGCAGCGCCACCCGCTCGAGCTCGCTGCGCTCCTCGTCGGCGAAGAGCCGGCCGACCGCGAACGCCAGCGGGACGCCGAACAGCAGCACGGCGACCACGACGGCGACGACCGACGAGGTCAGGATCCGGGTGCGCACCTCTGCATCAAAGCGCATCCCGACCCAGAGCCTCGGAGCGTGCGGCCCGGCCCGGTGCCTAGAGTCAGGGGCATGGCTTCGCTGCTGGTGGTCGAGGACGACGAGCGCATCGGCAGCCTGCTCGAGTCGGCGCTGCGGGCCAACGGGCACGACGTCACCTGGCAGCGGACCGGGGGCAGCGCACTCGCCGCGGCCGGCTCCTCGACGTACGACCTGATCCTGCTCGACCTCGGCCTGCCCGACGTCGACGGGGTGGAGGTGTGCCGCGATCTGCGGGCGATTGCGCCGGCAGCGGTGATCGTCATGCTCACCGCGCGGCTGGACGAGATGGACGTGGTCGTCGGGCTCGAGGCCGGCGCGGACGACTACCTGACCAAGCCGTTCGGGCTGACGGAGCTGCTGGCCCGGATCCGGGCCCACCTGCGCCGCCGGTCCGTCACGGCGCCGGATGCGGCCGACCCGGTGGTCGCCGGCGACCTGGTGGTCGACGTGGGCGCACGTCGGTGCGCGGTGGCGGGGCAGGAGGTGATGTTGCGGGCCAAGGAGTTCGACCTGCTGGCCCGGCTGGTGACGTCACTCGGTGTGGCGCTGCGACGTGAGACGCTGATGGCTGACGTCTGGGACGAGAACTGGTACGGCTCGACCAAGACCCTCGACGTGCACATCGCCGCGCTGCGCCGCCAGCTGATGGCGGCCGCCGCCAGCACCGACCCGCCGGCCCGGCTGCCCGAGATCACCACGCTGCGCGGCTACGGCTACCGGATCGAGCCGGTGGCCTGACGGCGACGAGCCACCGCGACCACGACGCCGGTGAGCACCACGACGCCTAACGCGCCGAGCACCCAGGTGACCGCCGAGGTCCCGTCGCTGCTCGCCTCGGGCGCGGCCGTCGACGGCGTCGGTGAGACCGTCGGCGAGGGGACTGCTGACGACGCTGCCGGCGACGGACCGGGCACCGGCACCGCGAGCACCGTCGACCGCACGCCCTCGCTCCCGACAAGGAGCCGGTCGCCGTCGGCCGCGACCGACTCCCCTTGCGGCTGCGGCGGCAGCGACGCCCGGGCGACCACGTGGCCGGGCCGGTCGTAGAGGTAGACCGAGGTGTAGGTGCGCAGCACGAACCGGCCGTCCGGCAGGTACGCGCCGTCGGTGACCAGCGCGGGCACGTCGGCCAGCCGGGTCAGCACGTTGGTCCCTTGGTCCTCGGTGACCAGTCTGCGGGGCGCCCGGTAGAGCGCGGCCCCGGCGAACTCCTTGGTGGCCACCATGATCCGGCCGTCGGCGTCGACGAGCAGCGCCTCCGCGTCGTGCGGACCGTCCGGGTAGGTGAACCGGTACCAGCGCGCGGGGACCGTGACGTCGGCCAGCCGGGTCGGCTCGCGGAACCGGAACACCGACACGTCCGGCCGCTCCCGCAAGTTGTCGCCGATGTCGCCGAGGTAGAGGGCGGCCCGGCCGCGGTCGTCGGTGCCGGGTGCCAGCGCTTCGGGGTCGTAGGGGTCGACGCCGGCGAGCGTCACGGTCGCGACCGTCGAGCCGCTTCGGTCAACGGCCAGGACCTGGGCGACCGAGCCACCGTCGTTGTGCGTCCACAGCACGCCGTGGTGCACGGCAGACACGGCCAGCCCACTGGACTCGACCAGGGTCGGGTCCTGCAGCGTCAGCACGACCTGCGGCGGCGCGGGGGTGGCCGCGAGCAGCAGTCCGGCAACCGCCGCGACCGCGCTAGCGACGAGCGGCAAGGTCGTCGGCCAGCAGGGTCTGCAGGTGCGGGGTGACGCCCCAGTCAGCGACCAGCGCCTCGTACTCGGCGTCGGCCCTGCTGTCGGGCTGCGTCGCCCCCGTGCGGACCGCCCGGATCATCGTGTTGCGCGGGGTGTACTCGGCCGACACGAACTGCACCACCTCGACCTGGTAGCCCACCCGGCGCAGCAGGGCGGCCCGCACCGCGTCGGTGAGCACGTCACCGAGCCGCTCGCGCAGGATGTTGTGCCGGGTCACCAGCCCGTACGGCGGGGGCGCACCCCCGGCCGACATCTGCCGCTGCAGGTCGTGGTGGCAGCACGGCGATGCGAGCACGACCGGGGCAGCCCACCGGACGGCCTGGGCCAGTGCGTCGTCGGTGGCGGTGTCGCAGGCGTGCAGTGCGAGCACGACATCAACGGAATTGCCGGCATCATCGGTGCCTTCGCCGGCAGGCGTGTCGAAGATGTCGCCGGCCACGAACGTCATCGCTTCCGACCAGCAGAGCTCGGCGGCCAGTGCACTGTTCCGCTCACGCATCTCCGGTCGCTGGTCGATGCCGGTCAGCCGCACCTCCCGGTCGGCAGCCAGGAACCGGTACGCCGCGAAGCTCAGGTAGGCGTTGCCGCAGCCGAGGTCGACCACCCGCAGCGGCCGCCCGGTCGGGAGGTCGGCCTCGGCCACCGCGGCCTGCAGGACCCGCAGGAACGCGTCGACCTGGCGTCGTTTGCTCGCCCCCGCGCCGAGCACGCGGAACAGCGGGTCGCCCGGGTCGATCAGGTGCCGAGCGGCCCGGTCGTGCTCGGTGTGCTGCTCGCCGGCGTCGGCCGTCCGGTGCAGCTGGGCCAGACCCTTCTTCGTCACCCGCAGCTGCAGCGTCTCGGTGGTCGTCTGCACGTGCCAGTTGCCGAACGGCTGGGCCAGCAGGGCGTCGACCTCGGCGCCGGCCTGATCGCCGTACGCCGTGTTGGTGGTGGTCGCCTGGCGCTCGTCGTAGGCGACCACCTGCAGGTGGCGACCGGCCTTGAGGTCGATCGGGCGCAGCTCCACCCGCCGCCACGGCGGGACGGCCGACCGGCGGCGGCCGGCAGCCACGGCGCGCACCAGCACGTCCGGGTCGAGCAGGAGTGGGCGCAGCTGCTGCAGCGCACCGTCCAGGTCTTCAGGCACGCCCCTAGCCTCGCACCCCGCGCGGGTCGCGCGCCGTGCCGGCCAGCGCGAACATGCCGCCGCCGAGCAGCACCACGACCCACAGCGCGTGGTCCAGGCCGACGCTGTGCGCGAGGGAGCCGATCAACGGCGGCCCGACCAGGAAGCCGGCGTAGGCGATCGTCGCGACGGTCGCGATGGCCGACGCGCCGCGGCCCGGCGTCTCACCCGCCGCGGTCATGGCCAGCGGGAAGGCGACCGAGATGCCCAGGCCCCAGAGCAGGGCGCCCAGGTAGCCGACAGCCAGCACCGGCACCCCGAGCAGCAGGACCATGCCCGCGGCCGCGACCACCGCGCCGGCCCGCAGGGTGCGCACCCGGCCGACCCGGGTCACCACGGCGGTGCCGGCCAACCGGCCCAGGGTCATGGCGGTGGCGAAGGTCGCGAAGCCGGCCGCCGCGAGTGCTCCCGACGCGCCGCGGTCGTCGGCCATCATCAGAGCCAGCCAGTCGTTGGCCGAGCCTTCGGCCCAGGCCGCGCAGAACGTCATCACGCCGAGCCCGAGCAGCCGGGGGTCGAGGATCAGCGGCCCGGTCGGACCGGGGACGTGGTGCTCACCCTCGGCGTAGTCGACCGGGTCCGGCTCCTCGGTGCCTTCGGGCATCACCCGCACCGACAGCAGCGCGAACACAGCCGTCACTGCGCAGACGGCGGTGAAGTGGATCGCCGGGTCGAGGTCGACCTTGGCCGCGAGCGCTCCCAGGCCGGCTCCGACCACCGTGCCGATGCTCCAGGCGGCGTGGAAGCCCGGCATCAGGTCCCGGCCGGCCTCACGCTCGACCACGTGGCCGGACACGTTCATGGCGACGTCCCAGACGCCGGTGCCGGCGCCGACGACGAACAGCACCGCGCCGAGGGCCACCAGGTTCGGGACGACGGCGAGTGCCGGGTAGGCCAGGCAGCAGACCACGATGCACACGACCATCACCGCCCGGGCCCCGACCGCGCTGACCAGTCGGCCGGAGAACGGCATTGCGACCAGCGAGCCGACTGCGAGGAACAGCAGGGCGAACCCGAGCCCGCGCTCGTCGGCCCCCAGGTCGTCCCGGACCGCGGGCAGCCGCGACGCCCAGGTAGCGAACAGTCCTCCGTTGGCCGCGAAGACCAGCCGGGTGGCCCACGCGGCCCGCCGGACGTCGAGCTCACCCGGCGTACCGGCGACTGAAGGACCCACCCGCGCCAGCGTAGGGCCGGACGGTTGCGGCTGCCGGGGGCCGGGGAGGATCGCGGGCATGGACTACACCCACCTCGGGCGCAGCGGGCTGTCCGTCAGCCGGCTCTGCCTCGGCACCATGAACTTCGGCCCGGAGACCTCGGAGGACGACTCGCACGCGATCATGGATCGGGCGCTCGACCTCGGTATCAACTTCTTCGACACGGCCAACGTCTACGGCCAGAAGAAGGGCGAAGGCGTCACCGAGCACATCGTCGGCCGGTGGTTCGCCCAGGGCGGTCGGCGGCGCGAGAAGACCGTCATCGCCACCAAGCTCTACGGGTCGATGAGCGACTGGCCCAACGACACGTTCCTGTCGGCCCGCAACATCAGGCGCGCCTGCGACGAGTCGCTGCGCCGGCTGCAGACCGACTACCTCGACCTCTACCAGATGCACCATGTTGACCGGGACACCCCGTGGGACGAGATCTGGGAGGCCTTCGACGTCCTGCGGACGCAGGGCAAGGTGCTCTACTTCGGCTCGTCGAACCACGCCGGCTGGCAGATCGCGAAGGGGATGGAGGTCGCGCGCCGACGGCACTCGACCGGGCTGGTCAGCGAGCAGTCGATCTACAACCTGCTGACCCGAGACATCGAGCTCGAGGTGCTGCCCGCCTGCCTGGACTACGGGGTCGGCGTGATCCCGTGGTCGCCGCTGCACGGTGGCCTGCTCGGCGGGATCATCCGCAAGACCGAGCAGGGCAAGCGGCGGCTGGGCGGCCGGGCCAAAGACGGGCTGAAGGCGAACCGCAAGGCGATCAAGGCGTGGGAGGACCTCTGCGACGAGCTCGGGGAGAACCCGGCCGACGTGGGGCTGGCCTGGCTGTTGGCCCAGCCCGGGGTGACGGCCCCGATCATCGGCCCGCGCACGATGGCGCAGCTCGACGGTGCCCAGCGGGCGCTGAAGGTCCGGCTCACCAAGGACGTGCTGGCCCGGCTGGACGAGATCTTCCCCGGCCCCGGCGGGCCGGCCCCCGAGGCCTACGCCTGGTAGCCACCCGTGTCACCGCCGCCCGCCGTTCGACCATGTATGGCAGGCATGTGGGTACTTGGCTAGGCGCAGGAGCCTCGCAAAGTACCGACTCACCTGCCATACGTGGTCAACTGCGGCCCCGCCGGAGGGTCAGAGGACGGCGCCGAGGACGACGACGAGGACGAGCAGGGCCAGCACGGTCAGCACGACGCGACGTCGCGTCCTCGGGTCCACGGCCCGACCCTACGGCCGGGGCGGGAGCGGCAGGAGCGGCAGCAGCGGCAACGTCGCCACGTCGTCGTACGCCGGTGCCGGGCCGAGCCGCGAACGCACGAGGTGCACCGCCCCCGCGGTCCAGGTCGGCCCCGCGTAGCCCGACAGTGCCGCCACCACCGCAGCCGTGCCGGTGTCGTCGCGCACCCGGGCCACCGTGAGGTGCGGCCGGTAACGGCGCCCGCCGGGGTCCAGGGCACCGGCCAGCGACCGCAACGCCGCGACGTCGCCGGTCACCCCGAGCCAGACGGCGCGGCCGCCGAACCGGCCGGCCCCGGTCAGAGCCAGCCCCATCTCCACCGCGTCGCCGAGCCGACGGGCGGTGCGGGCGACCACTCGGTCCACCTCGTCGTCGGGGACCTCGCCGTAGAACGCCAGGGTGAGGTGCCAGCGCTCCGGCGGCACCCAGCGCAGCCCCGACGCCAGCGGCCGCACCGGACCCACCGCAGCCGCCGCATGTTCTACCGCCGACGGCGGCGGCCGGACGGCGACGAACAACCTCACCCGGCGAACCGCATGGGGTCGAAGGTCGCGAGGTCGTGCCGGGTCGTCCCGTCGGCCACCAGGTCCGCCAGCGCCTCCCCCAGCACCGGCGTGAACTTGAACCCGTGGCCGGAGAACCCGCAGGCCAGCAGCACCCGCGCCGACGCGGGGTGCGCGCCGACCACGAAGTGCTCGTCGGGGGTCAGCGTGTACCAGCACTCGGCCGACCGGGTGTGCCGGCTGCCGAGCTCCGGCAGGACCTCGGCGAGCGTCGTCGCGACCTCGTCCGCACTCCACGCGTCGGGCGGACGCAGGGTCGAGAAGTGCACCGCTGCCTTGACGTCACCGGTGCCGCCCTGGGAGGGCGCGCCGTACATCGAGGTGCCGTCGGCGCGGTCCCAGATCCACACCGGCAGCCGACCGGGCAGGAACGGCGCCACCGAGGGCGGCGCGAACCAGTGCTGCACCCGGCGCTCCACCACCAGCGGCAGGTCGAGCCCGCCGAGCATCTCGACGGTCCAGCGACCCGGGGCCAGCACCAGCGCGCCCGCGTCGTAGGACCCGCGGCTGGTCGTGACCCGCACGCCGTCACCGTCCACGGCCCAGCCGGTCACGGCCTCGTCGTGGCGCAGCTCGGCACCGGCCGCGGCCGCCCGGCGCAGCTGCGCGAGCACCGCCGACTCCGGCCGCACCGTGCCGGCGTGCGGCTCCCACAGCCCCATGACGTCGGCCGGTGGCCGCAGCGCCGGGAACCGCGCATGCACGTCGTCGCTGGACAGCACCTCGTGCTCGAGGCCCCAGGTCTCGGCACTGGCCAGGCTGCCGCGGAACACCCGTGTGCGCGGCAGCCCGAGGTAGATCCCGCCGGTCCGGTGCAGCAGCGGCGCGCCGGACTCGTCGGTGAGCTCGTCCCACAGCTCGTAGGCGCGCGTCAGCAGTGGCACGTACGTCGGGCCCTCGAAGTAGGCCTGCCGCACGATCCGGGTCTCGCCGTGGCTGGCTCCCTCGGTGTGTGCCGGTGGTCGCGGGTCCAGCCCGAGCGTGCGCAGGCCACGCCGGGCCAGGTGCGCCGCGGTCGCGCTCCCGTAGCCGCCGAGTCCCGCGACGACGACGTCGTACGCCGGCATCCGCGCGGCTACTGCGTGACCACGTTCAGGCGGGCCCGGAGCCCGGCCAGCAGGTCCTGGTCACCCTCGAGCACCACCGCCGTGTCCGGCCGGCGCCCCCACAGCCAGAGGTACAGCTCGCCCGGCTCGCCGCTCACCAGGGCCTCGGCCGGGCCGGGCTCGCGGGAGACGACGACCGCGTCCGGTTGGAGATCGAGCCGCCAGATCCGGTGCCCCGTGCGCACCGCAACCGTCCCGCGACCCGGCGCGTCGGAGCCCACGTCCTCGGCCTGGTAGGACAGGAACCAGTCGAGCACCTCGTCGATGCCGTCGACCGCGAGCACGTCGTCGACGGGGGTGATCGCGCCGTAGCCGCTCTCGACGTCGACCCGGTGCACCGCCGCCTCCTGCGCCATCCGGCGGAACCAGAAGCCGGCGTTCTGGTGGTCCTCGTGCCAGGACCAGCTCGCGGCACCAGGCCCGCGGCTCTCCAGCGTGGCGAGCAGCTCATCGCGCTGGACCCGGAACCAGCTCATCGCGTCCTCGTCGCCGGCCGGGCCGTGCGACCACTGCGATGCCTCGGTCGGGCGCGCGTTCCCCACCATCGCCGCGACCTTGTGGCTGAAGACCGAGCCCGTGTGCTCGACCGCGTCGCGCACGTTCCAGCCGGGGCACAGCGGCACCTCGGCCGTCAGGTCGTCGTCGGCGACGTCCAGGATGCGATCGGTGTCGGCGCGCAGGTGGCGCAGGTAGTCATCGGGCGGCAGCCAGTCGTACGTCGTCGCGGTGTCGGTCATGGCGCCATCCTGGCGGGCTCCGCCGACCGGCGCCAGACCGGTCCGCCGTGCTGACCATCGTCACAGGCGATCGGGGCGCGCCATCCCGGTCAGCGCTGCTGGACGGTCTCCTCGATGTGCTCGAGCTGCGGATCCATTTGCCGCGCGGACGGCAGGTGCAGCTCGTCGCGCAGCACCAAGCCCTGGCGGCGGGCCAGCATCGAGCCGGCCACGATCGCCGCGCCGGCCGAGATGAGGCCGCCGGCGATGAGGCTCCACCGGGCGCCGAAGGCCTCGGCGAGCGCACCGATGAGCGGCGCGCCGATCGGCGTGCCGCCCATCAGCACCGCCATGTAGAGCGCCATCACCCGGCCGCGCATCACCGGGTCGACAGCGAGCTGCATGGTGGCGTTGGCGGAGTTGAGCAGCGTCATCTGGCACAGGCCGAGCGGGATGAGCGTGGCCATGAACCAGTAGTACGACGGCATCAGGCCGGCCGCGATCTCGACCACGCCGAAGGCGACCGCCGCGAACACGATCAACCGCAGGCGCGGCTTTCCGCGACGGGCCGCGAGGAGGGCGCCCGAGAGCGAGCCGATGGCGACGACCGAGCCGAGCACGCCGTACGCCCCTGCGCCCTTGTGGAACACCGCGGTGGCCATCAGTGCCGAGGTCATCTGGAAGTTGAGGCCGAAGGTGCCGACGAAGAAGACGATCACCATGACGAGCCGCAGGTCAGGGCGGGCCCGCACGTAGCGAATGCCCTCGAGCACCTGGCCCCTGCCGCCGGGCGCGCGCGGCATCGGCATCAGCTCCGACGAACGCATCCGAGTCAGCGCGAAGATGACCGCGCCGAAGGACGCCGCGTTGATGAGGAACACCGGCCCGGTGCCGATCAGCACGATCAGCACCCCGGCCAGTGCCGGCCCGATCACCCGGCCGAGGTTGAACGACGCGCTGTTGAGGCCGACCGCGTTGGGCAGGTCGTCGCGACCGACCATCTCGATCACGAAGGAC
Source organism: Actinomycetota bacterium (assembly GCA_030841195.1). Taxonomy (GTDB): domain Bacteria; phylum Actinomycetota; class Actinomycetes; order JACCUZ01; family JACCUZ01; genus JAVEDA01. Next base: position 13,443 of record JAVEDA010000042.1, read on the forward strand.
TGGCGCGCCGGTGCGTCGCAGGCAGCCCCGATGCCGAGCAGTAGCGCCAGTGCGAACACGTGCCACACCTGCACGACGCCGGCGATGTCGAGCAGTCCGAGGGTGGCGCCCACGGTGGCCATGGAGGCCTGGGTCGCGATCAGGACCTTGCGCTTGGAGTAGCGGTCGGCCAGCGTCCCGGCGAACGGCGCGAGCAGCAGCATGGGCAGGAACTGCAGCCCGGTGGTGATGCCCAGCGCCACGCCGCTGTGGCCGGACAGCTGCAGCACCAGCCAGTCTTGGGCGACCCGCTGCATCCAGGTGCCGACGTTGGAGACCACGCCGCCGGTCGCGTACAGGCGGTAGTTGCGGTTGCGGAGCGACTGGAACGTGGGGCTCATAAGCGGGTGATGCGGTCGAGCAGCGGAGCCACAGATCGCAGGAGGTCGCGTTCCTCCTGGGTGAGCTCGGCCAGGCGTTGGGCCAGCCAGGCGTCTTTGCGGCGACGGTCCTCGCGGAGCAGGTCGGATGCTGCCGGGGTCAGGGCGACGAGGTGCTGGCGGCCGTCGCTGGCGTGCGGGGTGCGGGTGATCAACGCGCGCTCCTCGAGGCCGGCCAGGATGCGGGTCATCGAGGGCGGCTGGACCTTCTCGTGGTCGGCCAGCTCGCGCGGGGTCAGCGGCCCGTGGTGGTCCAGGGTGGCCAGCGTGGCCACCTGGGTCAGGCTCAGGCCGTGGTCGGCGCGCTCGGAGCGAAGCCGGCGGGACAGGCGCATCACCGACACCCGCATCGTGCTCGCCAGTGCGGCGGAACGGGTCATCGTAGGCATGTCGTAAGCATAACTCATTACTTGTGCTAACGACTTTACAGCCCCCAGGGCAGCCGCCAAATGATCACGGTTCCGTGATCATTGCTGCTCGACCGCGATGAATTCAGCACGGTCGGGCGCAGAAGAGCGCGGTAGGGCTGTCCCGAACGGTGAGACAGCGAAAGCGTGGTCAGTGGCCGATGTTGGGCGGGAAGCTCGACGGCGTCCAGTGCAGGCTGTCCCAGTGCAGCCCGTCGGAGGAGACCTGAAGGTCGTCGGCGGTGCCCACGCCACCCCCTCGACCGATGTCTACCGTGCTTGACGTCCCAACCCGGGCATTTGGTTGTGTCCCGGCGCAGGCAACCTTTGCCAGGCCGTCGAACGTCAACGTGCTGGTGGCAGCCAGCCGCTAGCTGCTGCGGAGGGACCCCGTGAGCGACGATCCAGCGGCCCACGACCGGAAGCGCCTCACTGTCGCCGTCGCTGCCGGCGTGACCGTGTTTGCGTTGGTCATGGGTCTCGGCTGGGCCTTCGGCCGGCCCGGCCATAACGCCGCGCCAGCCGCGGCTGATACGAGCCCCAGCGCTACGCCGACCCCTACGCCGACGCCCAGCCCGACAGTCAGCCCTACGGTCAGGCCGGCGAGCAAGCCGCCCGCTCGTGCCGGCCGGGCCGTGGCCAAGAACGTCGTGCTCAACACCTGGTTGGAGCAGCCGAACGGCTTCACCGACCTCGTCGCATCAGTGCCGTTGGGCGGCCGGATCTACTGCACCACCGAGATTGTGGCCCGCAGCGCGGATGGCGACGACCTGTACGTGCGGGCCCGGTGCTCACAGATCTACTCTCGAGACGGCACCGCCGTCGAAGGAGGCGGGTCCAGCAGCCCGCTGGTCATGCACGTGACTCAGCGCATCGGGGCCGACGGCAGGCACGCTGTCGACCGGGTCACCGGGATCGAGTACCCCCGCGACTCGACGTACAACGAGGACATCAAGCGGCTGTTCCCCGCCGGCATCATCAGGAGGCTGGTCTCCGGCGCGCCATACCCGCCGGACGGGCCGACCATCCTTACCCGTGCGCAGGCCGACATCGACG